>CAZZHO010000147.1:0-9591 GCA_964653795.1 uncultured Roseivirgaceae bacterium
GTCAGGGTTGTACCAGATAAACTGCATGGACACTAGTCTTTCCTAAAGTTGTCGAAGCAAAGAAGTGGATGGAGTAACTCTATTTTCTGCCAAATCAGTTTAAAATCCTGACAAATTGTGTTTGGCAGCATCAATAGCTTACATCTGATTAATTTCATCAAAAAGAACTAAATGATTACGGAAATAGCCATTCTCGATGTGAAACCAGGTCAGGAGTCGGCTTTTGAAGCTGACTTTAAGCTGGCAGGAAAATACATTAGTGCCATAAATGGTTACATGGAGCATGCTTTAAAGAAATGTATTGAAAAGCCAAATCGATACATCCTTATAGCCAAGTGGCAGAAAATTGAAGACCATGAAATCGGCTTCCGGCAGTCTCCGGAATATGTGGAATGGAAAAAGTTGCAGCATCATTACTATGACCCTTTTCCGGAAGTGCAGCATTACGTGGATGTGTTTCCCTAATGGCTCATGTTAGAGGAAGTCAATATTATTTTTGCTTAATGCATTTTCGATTCTTCATGTCCAGGGTTGCTATTTGTCAGCTCTTGTGTTTCGTTGGGTACATGACTTTAGCCCAGCCAAAGACGCCTGTGTTTCTTGATCACGATGGCGGAATTGATGACCTGCTTTCACAGATTTTGATATTGACAATGGAGGAAAAAGAGCTGGTTGGCGTGAATGTAATTCCAGCAGATTGCTTTATTGAGCCGGCACTTAGATCTTCTCACAAGATTTTACAGTTATTCGACCGTACAGATATCCCGTTGGGAAGGAGTGATTTTTACGGAGTTAACGCCTTTCCTAAAAAATGGAGAGCGGAACCTGATATGGTCAACTATCTGCCAGTTGTTATCGGCTTGCCGGAACCTCCTGACCCATATGCCTATATGGAGGCTACATCACTGCTTGAAAAACAATTAGTAGCAGCATCGACTCCCGTTGAAATTGTGATAACGGGTCCGCCTACGGATTTGGTGGCCACGATTAAGAAGAGGCCAGACTTGAAATCAAAAATTAAACAAGTAGTTTGGATGGGAGGGGCTTTCCGAACAGGTGGCAACGTGAAAATGTACCAACATGATGGGTCCGCTGAATGGAATGCCTATTGGGATCCCATTAGTACTGCTGAGCTTTTTGAGTTGGAATTACCGCTTGTTTGTGTGCCTTTGGATGTTACCAATCAAGTTCCAGTAAGCACGACCTTTTTAAAGAGGTTGGCAGAAGGCTCAAGTGGGAACATTGCTAACCTCGCAGGGCAGCTCTGGGCTATGACCAAGGCAACTGTTCCAAGTTACCACTATACGTACTTCATGTGGGATATTTTGACGACCAGTTATATTGCTGTACCTGATTTATTCACTACAGAAGTGGTGCAAGCTAAAGCTTATCAACGTGCTCCCAGAGAAGGTAAAACTGAGATCGTAGAAGAAGGTGGTTACAAGGTGAAAATTGCTACTGGAGTCGATGTAGATCGGTTTTATGATTTTTTGATAGAAAGCTTTTCACAGCCTTTTCCTAACCAATAGCACCCAATATTATTCTCTGGGCCTTTAATTTCAATTCGACATTTGTTTCACCAGTTCATAGGTGGCTTCTGAGATGAAACTGTAAAAGGGAATTACATCTGATTCAAAATCCAGGGGTAAGTCAAATTTCCCAATAGATAAAGACTGCTGTGACATGCTTACAGCTTCCTCGTGCTTGTACTTACCTACGAACTTCTGTGTTTGCTTTCCGGAGGAGTCAGCAAGCTTCAATGTGACGATAATTATAGGCTTTGCCTTTACTTTAGTTTCTGTACCAGAAAGGTCACCGCTTCCCACAGTGGTTTCGGAGGTGGTAGTGGCTCCGGCTTCAATTGCGATATTTAGAACAGCATACATTGATTCATCGCAGGACTTGGCGGCCTTTTTAGTTGAGGAAATGGGAATTCCCATATTAGAATACCTGGCACAGCCTTCCAGGTGATTAATGTCGTTGATACGGTATTGGGTAGCCGAATCAACCAGATGCTGTACGATTTGAAAGGAGTTCATCATGATATCCCTTGCTTCCTCGTTATCCTGCTGCAAACTGAGTGCTAGAATTGCCTTGTTGCTTATGCCCATAGTAGGAGCGATATCACCATCCAGCATCATTAGATACCTGGAAACAGAAATCGACTGAGCATTGATCTGGGCAGCAGCAGCTATTAAAACTGAAAGTAAAATTCCACGGTATTTCATAAAAGAAATTTAATGAACTTCTTCGAACCCGTTCAGCTTCTAGGGACTGGAACTGTGACTAGGTTAGGACCTTGTATCGCAGTTCATCCATGGTCTCTAACTCCTTGATCAGGTCATCCGTCAACTCCACACTTTTCTTCCGACTAATCATCTCGAGTGTGATGTCTCGATTTTCGAACTTGCCCGCCACGTTCAGGTGAAAGGCTGCTGATCCAGGATGCTTAGAGATAAGGTTTTCCAATTCACCAACCAATACGTCATTCACATCATCCATGCGCACATTTAGTTCGATCCCTTTTGTCAGCTTCTGGCGGATATCACCTAAATGCTCAATGTTGTTGATTTTGAATTCTAATTCCTCACTATTCCATCGGTTACCAATGTTGCCGGAAATGTAGAGGAACCATCCGGTTTCCAGGAAGGTCTTGAACTTTAGATATGTATCCGAGAATAGAAAAAATTGGTGACTGTCATTGTAATCCTCTAGCGTCATCTGTCCAAATGGTTTGCCAGTTTTGGTCATGCGGTGCTGTACACTGCTCACTACTCCGCCCATTTTGATTTCACGCCCCCTAAGTCGTTCCAAATCTTTTAAGTCACTGATACCAGTATTGGTGAAAAACTTCATCTCAAAGCTGTATTGATCCAAAGGATGACCTGTGATGTACAGACCAACCATCTCCTTCTCAATATTGAGCTTCTCGATATCGCCATAAGGTTCGATATGACCGGCCCGTGGTTTGATTACCGCTTCAGTGCCTGTACTTGCTCCAAACAAAGAAGCTTGGTTGCTTTCCGCCTCCTGTGCCATCTTGTTGGCATATCGTATGGACTTCTCAATGAGAGAGGAGCCATCGTCATCAGCCTCTACATATTGGCGACGGTGATAAGTGTCAAAGCAGTCGAAAGCTCCTGCTTTAGCTAAACTTTCGAATGATTTCTTATTCACTGCCCTAAGGTTGACCTTGCTGGCAAAGTCGAAAATGTCAGCAAACTTCCCAGACTCTTGTCGCTCCTCTACTATGGCTTGTACCGCAGACTCACCAGTTCCTTTGATAGCGCCTAGCCCAAATCGTATTTCTCCTTCGGCGTTTACAGTGAAGTGTTGCTCAGATTCATTCACATCGGGACCCAGTACTTTGATTCCCTGACTTTTACACTCCTCCATAAAGAAGCTGACCTTTTCAATGTTGCTTTGGTTGTGGGTAAGAACGGATGCCATATACTCAGCGGGATAATTGGCCTTGAGGTAACCGGTATGGTAGGCCACCACCGAGTAGCATGTACTGTGAGATTTATTGAAAGCATAGGCCGCAAAGGCTTCCCAGTCTTTCCATATTTTCTCTAGCTTATCTTCTGCATAACCCTTTTCTTTTGCCTGCTCGATAAATTGGGGCTTCATCTTATCGAGGACGTCTCGCTTCTTTTTACCCATCGCTTTCCGCAAGACATCCGCTTCACCTTTGGTAAACCCAGCAAGCTTCTGGGATAAGAGCATTACTTGCTCCTGATAAACAGTGATACCGTAGGTCTCAGCCAGGTATTCAGACATGTCATCTAGATCGTAAATGATCTCTTGCTGACCATGTTTTCGTTTGATAAAGTCCGGGATGTACTCCATCGGCCCCGGTCTATAAAGGGCATTCATGGCTATTAGATCTTCAAACTTATCTGGCTTCAGCGCCCTAAGGTGCTTCTGCATACCAGGAGATTCAAACTGGAAGGTTCCATTCGTTTCTCCTCGCTGATACAATTCATAGGTCTTAGCATCATCAAGCGGGATTTCATCCTCATCGATTTTAATCCCATGACGTTTTTCGACATTCTCAATGGCTGTTTTAATGATGGATAAGGTCCTCAAACCCAGGAAGTCCATCTTGAGCATACCCGCTGACTCTACAACACTGTTGTCAAACTGTGTAACCAGTAGTTCTGCGTCTTTGGCTCGTGCCATGGGGATGAACTTGGTCATATCATCTGGAGTGATGATGACCCCACATGCGTGGATACCTGTGTTTCGTAAAGAACCTTCGAGTACGACAGCTTGATTGAGGACCTGACCCGGAAGATCAGTTTGTTTTTTCATGTCCTCTAGTTCGGGTACCTCTTTGAAGGACTTGCTAAAGCTGGTACCAGGTCTTTCTGGGACAAGCTTGGCAATGGCATCAGTATCAGGCAGTGGTAGTTCCATCACTCTACCGGCATCTCGAATAGCTGATTTAGGAGCCATTGTACCGTAGGTAATGATCTGGGCGACCTGATTGAAGCCGTATTTATTTACGACATACTCTATTACCTTCTCCCGACCTTCATTGTCAAAGTCAATATCAATATCAGGTAGAGAAACCCTGTCAGGATTCAGGAACCGCTCAAATAGTAGGTCATAGGCAATCGGATCTACATTCGTAATCCCGATACAATAGGCCACAACCGATCCAGCTGCTGATCCCCTGCCGGGACCAACCGACACGCCCATCTCTCTTGCTTTTGAGGTGAAGTCCTGGACGATGAGGAAATAGCCTGGGTAGCCCGTGTTTTCAATGGTGGCCAGCTCAAAGTCCAGCCGCTCTTTGATATCGTCAGAGAGTTCATTATACCTCTTTTTGGCACCTTCATAAGTGAGGTGTCTCAGGTAGGCGTTTTCACCACGTTTGCCACCGTCTTCCTTATCTTTTGGGTCTTCAAATTCCTCTGGAATATCAAATGCTGGCAAAAGAACATCTCTTTCCAGTTCATACTCCTCGATTTCATCAATTAGTCGACCAATATTTTCGATGGCTTCGGGAAGATCAGTAAAAGCCTCCTTCATTTCTTCCTGGGTCTTGAAGAAATAGTTGTTATTTGGAAGTCCGGGTCTAAAACCCCGTCCACGACCAATAGGAGTGCTTTGCTTCTCGTTTTCTTTGATACAGATCAATACATCGTGAGCTTTTGCGTCCTCTTGATCTAGATAGTAGCATTCATTGGCTGCTAGTAGTGGAATATCATGCTTTCTGGCCATTTGCACTAGTACCTCGTTGAGGTGGTTTTCATCTTCCAGATCGTGGCGATTGATCTCCAAAAAGAAGTTTTCTCCAAATATTTCTTTCCACCATAGCAAAGCTTCTTCAGCTTGTGTCTCCCCAACGTTCAGGATCAGGTAAGGAATTTCACCACTTAAACTGCCACTCAATGCAATGACACCTTCGCTATATTCTTTGATTAAGTCTTTGTCGATTCGTGGATACAATCCATAGAGACCCTCAATGTAGCCGAGTGAACTCAGCTTGGATAGGTTGTGATATCCTGTCTTGTTTTTAGCTATTAAGACCTGACGAAACCGCTTATCAGGATTGTCTTTGGTAAACTTGGTCTTAGTTCGCTCTTCAGCTACGAAGAATTCGCATCCGACAATGGGTTTTAGCCCAGCTCCCAGAGCGGCCCTCACGAATTTGAAGGCACCAAACATATTGCCTAGGTCTGTCATAGCCACTGCTGGCATCTCACACTCTTTGGCTTTGGAGACGATCTCTGTCACGTCGGCTGTGGCTTGTAGTACCGAAAATTGTGAGTGGACATGTAAGTGCACAAATGGGGAGGTGATGTCTTTTGCATCGACGACATCTGAGCCGATCTTTCCAGAGGACTTTTCCCTGATCCATGCGAAGTTGGCAGAGTCCAGGTCTGGAGCTTCATAGTCTACCTCCGAAGCAGGCGTTTCATCTATGGTTTTGATTACCGACCGCTTCAGCAATTCGAAGAATGCCTTGGCTGTGGCATCGACATCATAGGCCGCATCGTGTGCATCGCCAAACCCTTCGCCAAAGAGCTTTTCATATAGCTCGATCAACTTGGGTTGTTTCAGTCTACCACCGATGCCTCCCTGCAATTGGCAAAACTCTACGGTCTCAACGGATGTATCGATATTAGGGAGATCGGCTAGCTCGTTGCCTTGTTCAGTTCTGAGATATTCCGCACCGATGATTTTGTTGTCAAACTCGATGTTGTGACCGACCAATACCTTCGCTTTTTTCACATCTTCGGTGAATTCAGCCAGTACTTCTTTTAAGTCTTTTCCAGCCTCAAGTGCTCGTTGAGTAGAGATACCGTGGATTTTCTCTGCATTGAAGGGAATGGTAAACCCTTCTGGCTTGACGATATGATTGCCTTGAGAGAGTAACTCGCCTTTAGGTCCATGTAATTGCCATGCCAGCTGTACTAGCCTGGGCCAGTTATCCAGGTCCTCTATGGGAGCTGTTTTGTTATGGGGTAAACCGGTGGTCTCGGTATCAAATATCAGGTACATGGTAGTCTATATTTTTTGTGGCGCCTTTTATTAGGGACGCCCAGCCGCACAATCCTTGCGGCCTCTCCGGCGCTATGCGGGAGGGCCGCTATTCCTCGGATCCAATTCAGAAGTACCTCTCAAGAGTTTTCTTAGAGCAAAACACTCCGGATTGAAACCATTTTTGAAAATAAAAAAATCCCACCTTCAGCAGAGGGTGGGATCTGATATTTATTTATCCACAGGGTCTTACCTCAATATCCTGGCGGGTAGCATGAAGAGTGCTTTGATAAAGGACAATATTCCTTCTACAGCAAAGCCCAGTATTCTAAATGGTAGTAGTAGCAGCCAAATGAATGGGTAAAGGAATAAGATCATAAGCGCCAGCGGCCAGCAAATGACCAGTAGGATAAGCCATAACAGTACTTTCATGAGCAATAATTGAGTTTTATTCGGAGTGATTCAGTTTCAAAATAAACCTACCTTCCGGCAGGCAGGCCCGTCTGTGGGTAGTGCCCGGCCTTGAGCGGAAGGCGGGACTACCATTTGCAGTAGGGTAATAATGTTCTTTCCTCATCAAATTATTCATCTTTCAGCGACTTAGCAGGATTGACTCGTGCTGCCTGATAGGCCTGCGAACCCATGGTCAATGAAGCAATGATAAAAGCGATTGTACCTGCCAATAGGAAGGTAGTGATCTTCAGCGTGGTACGATATTCAAAATCGGCCAACCACTCGTTCATTAGGAAATAGGCTGTTCCACTTGCGATGATAATGGATATCCCCACTAGTATGGAAAACTCCTTTGATAGCAATGAAATGATACTTTTAATAGAGGCACCAAGGACTTTTCTGATACCAATCTCTTTCGTGCGTTGTTCTGCTGTAAACGAAGCCAGGGCATATAGCCCCAAACAGGCGATGAAAATGGAAAGGATGGCAAATACTGAGAAGATATCTCCTATCTGCTCCTCGCTTTCATACATGGCGCTGAATTCGTCATCTAAGAATTCATACTCGAAAGGCTGACCTGGGGCGAATTCGTCCCACTTGTTGCGGAGAAATGAAATGGTACCACTGATGTTTTCAGTGGAAAGCTTGAAGGAGATATATCCTCTGGAATCATCCAAAGTAAAAATGAGCGGGTCAATTCTGTCTCTAAGCGATCGATAGTGAAAATCCTTGACCACACCTATCACCTGAAATACATCTGAAGTAGGGTTTTCCTGGGATCCGCCATAGGTCGACATGAACTGGTTGATAGGGTCCGTAAACCCAAGTTGTCGAGCTGCAGATTCATTGATAAGGATTTTGGTGGTGTCGTTGGGGAACTCTCGAGAGAAGTTTCTCCCGGCGACCAATTCCATACCAAGTGTCTCCAGATAGTCCTCATCAATTCTGTAATTATGGAACACGAAGTTATCTCCACTGCCTGCCGTTTGGCCCTTGAACCACAGGTTGTTGTTATTGGTAGTGTTGACAGGAAGGAAAGTGGCAATGGTACCTTTTAGAACTTTGGAGTCTCTAAGCGCTTCAGTCTTGTAAGCTTCCACCTTATCACCCATCAACCATGGGTCATCTATCATGATGACCTGGTCCTTTTCGAATCCTAGCTTTTTGTTTTGGATAAAGGATAGCTGATCAAATACGATGGCCGTACCTACAATCATGATAATAGAAACTGTGAACTGTAGTACTACCAAAATACTTCTCAGTCCCCCACTTTTCATGCCAAGGGTTAGCTTACCTTTCAGTACCTCGACCGGTCTGAACTTAGATAAATAGAAAGCTGGATAGCTACCAGCCAGGATTCCTACTAATAATATGGTACCAGCCAAAGCCCCAACAAATAGGGGGGAGAATAGGTCCGTTAATGAGAATGTCTTTTTTGCTAGCTCCTCAAACCCAGGTAGAGCAATGGCTGAAAGTGCCAAAGCGATAACGAAGGATACAATACAGATGAGTATAGCTTCAAATAGGAACTGATAGATCAGGTGTGATCGGTAGGCTCCCATTGTCTTTCTGACCCCAACCTCTTTTGCTCTGCTGGCTGATCTTGCGGTGGCAAGGTTCATGAAGTTGATACATGCCAAAAGGAGGATAAATACGGCAATAGCTGAGAAGATGTAGATGTAGTTGATATCTCCGTTGGGTTCCAGTTCGCCTAACTTATCAGAGTGTAGGTGAATGTCTTTTAAAGGAAATAGATAGAAGCCGGCAAAGTCTCCGGTCTCGGCAAACTCTTCCAGACTTTTACCCAGGAACTGCTGTATCTCTGGTCCTATGTATTTTTCGATAATCCCAGGAAATTTAGCCTCTATAGCGGCGGGAGTAGTGCCTGGCTGCAGCTTTAAGTAAGTATTGAAGTTGAAGCTCATCCAAAAGGTCTGTTTGGCTTCATCCAGGCCTTCCATCGCCAATATCAAATCGAAGTGGAAGTGCGATTGCTGCGGCATTTCTGCGAATACGCCTGTTACTTCAAAGTCAAATTCATTACTCATGACCAGCGTTTGGCCAATAGGGTTTTCATTGCCAAATACTTTTTTAGCAACTCTTTCACTGATGGCTATGGTGTTAGGGCGTTCGAGTACGGTTTCTGCATCTCCCTGTAGTAATTCGAAATCGAAAAACTGGAAAAAGTTGGCGTCAGCGTAGGTCACCCGCTCTTCTTTGAAGTTTTGGCTAGTGCCTTTGATTTTGATCAGGCGTTCACCTCGGGTGCGCAGGCGTGTGGCATCCACGACCTCTGGGAAATCATTAATCATGGTTTGCGCTGCTGGTACACTGGCAAGTGCCGTTATGAATTCATTTCCATTGATGGATCCGGAAAAGTCCATCCGGTAGATGTTTTCAGCATCTTGGTGAAATTGATCGAATGTCAATTCGTCCTTCACATAAAGTGAAATGAGAATAAAACACGTCAGACCTATTGATAAGCCCAGGATGTTGATAAACGAATAGAAACGGTGTTTTTTCAGATTCCGAAATGCGGCAGTTAGGTAGTTGCTAAACATGATTTTGAGTTTTTGAGCTTTGAGTTCATTGGTGTGATGCGAACGATGACCAAAAGGTTGCATCAAACTTCAAATTCTATGTATA
>CAZZHO010000147.1:9691-11638 GCA_964653795.1 uncultured Roseivirgaceae bacterium
ATGGAAAGCGGCTCGCTTCCAGGTATCATTTTCATAGACCCAGAGATGCGTTACTTTGAAGGATTTAGAAAAGGAAAGGGTGTCCTCTTGTCCCACATTTTTCACTACGGCGCTGAGTACCGCCGTATTGCCGTAAAGCTGATATTCCATGTCCGACATGCTGTATTCTTTAATAGTAAGGATGCCATCGTCCAATTTCTTTCTTTGTCCTGCCACATATGATAACCAACCTGGCTTCTTCCAAGGCCCTGAGGCGCTATTGGTGTGTAGGTAGTTTTCAGTGAGCATTTTCGAGAGTGTGGTGGTGTCTGCTTCGGCAAAAGCTTTGTTGAATGCGTCAACGGCCTCTAAGAGACTGGCTTCTGTAGGTTTTAAAGTTCTTTCGGAACAAGAAAAAACAAAGTAACCAACAAAAAGAAAGTAAAAAATTCTAGCCTGCATTCTTGATAGTTTTTAGTGCGTTTTTAGTGTAAGCAAACCATAAATCCTGTCGCTCGAAAGGTACTTCGAACCATCCACTAAGCGGTCCCTTGTTTTTGAAGGGGTTGAAGGGCTTCATTTCAGCTAGTTCAGGAACAAAGTCTTTTCCCATTTTGAAGACCATCTTTTTGGTCCTGGAAAAGAAAGCAAAGACGTTGCCTTCGTATTGAATGGCTGGTGAACTCATCATTTTTCCCTCGGAGACGCCACCCTCACTGAGCACCATTGCTTTGCGTATTTTATCGAAAGTTTCTTGTTCCATATCCTTTAGACGTATGAAACCAGAAAATGGGACAGGTTTTGTCGATCTTTTTAATGATCAATCATTCTCTTCTAATTCAAATAATTCCTCGACTTTCATATCGAAGAACCTGGCGATTTTCAATGCCAATACCGTGGAGGGAACAAACCGTTTATTCTCAATAGCGTGCATGGTCTGTCTGGTCACACCCAAATACTCGGATAACTCTTTCTGGGAAGTATTTTTTAAGACTCGCTGTACCTTGATTGTATTGTTCATATGGGTAACAACCTTTTTCTTAAACTATTGAGAAGGATATACGCAAGAACCTGATACTGGATGACCTTAGATGCTGCTATCTCGTTATCAAAAAGATTAGTCAATTGGCCAAGGTGAAACAACAGTGTAAGCACAAATACGAAGTATAGGGTTTCCATTCGCATTTTGACCATTAATTCATCAAAGATCTTATCACGGGAAAGGGCATACAATAAAATTGAAAGAAATGATATGATTTCTGAAGTAGGTCCTTCTAAAAATTTGAGAGATTCAGGTCCTGTTGTTGTTTCGAATGGAGATGTCAGTCCATCAATAAAGCCACCGATAAAATGCGTTAAGAGTATAGATAGAAAAAGCCCGAGTCCGATGAACTTAAAATAGTGAGGTAAAAACTGATATCTGATCATTGATTTAGGATTTTGAAATTAATCGTAGTAGCTCCATACTATGGATTGAAAAAGGAGTACAATCACGATGGTGATAATTATCTTACCAGATTTGGTGCCTCCTATCTTTAGAAAAGAATACTGTGGTAAATAGGAGTTGACATAGAAGTAAACTTGATGAAAAATAAGGGCAGTGGTTAAGTAGACCATAGGCTTGAATCGTTCCAGCCTTGATCCAAGTAGCTCGTCTAACTGGGTCAATAGGATAAATCCAATCAAGATGCCGAAACCGGCCATATCCGATAAAGCCCTATGCATGACAATGGCCTCGTCTTCAACCTTCTCTTTGCTACTCACAGCGATCGTAAGAGCCAAACAGAATATCCAGTTTAAAAGAGGAATGGCATCGTCGTAACCGATCTGGACGGGAGTATACTTCAAAATCAAGGATGCCAAGACAATCAATCCAGCCAATATCCAGGAGCCTACCTTGAATGAATATGGAGCTCGCTTTTCATAATGAGGAATGTTCATAATACTTTACATAAGTAGTTTATACAT
>CAZZHO010000148.1:0-11494 GCA_964653795.1 uncultured Roseivirgaceae bacterium
TAGACCTGGATAAAAGCATCAGAATGGTCCTGTATCCGGAGAGTTACAAAGACTAAAAAAAAGCTGTCAACTGAAAGCTACCTGTATGCACAAAGGCATCACCACCTGACTTTCTACCAAAATATTGCATGGTCATCTGTAGGCCGTTAGCGAGCTTTTGCTGCCAGTTAATATTCACTTGATAATTTTCTCCAGGTCTCAAAGCATTCAAAAGTGTGTAGCCAAGAAAGGAGTTTTCGTCACCTTCAAACTTGATATCCGAGAAAGTAAATCTGGAAGTCAAATTCCCTTTAGAGACTCTTGAGTATGTTATCTCAGCTGTCCATTCATCAGTAGTGGAATTCTCCTGATTACCTTCAATTCCCAGATTCTCACTTCTTGAAAGTTTGTAACCTCCAGTCAGCCTAAAGGAAGTACTTGGTTGCCATGTAAATCTTGGGTTGACCTCCCTCCTTCTGATATCAAAGTTTCTGGATTCCAGAAAATCAGATTGGTTCAAGGTGGATCCAGCAGTTAAGGTAGTTGTCAGATTATATTCCTGCAGAAAACCAATCCTGGTAGATTGTGAAAATGTCTGATCGTCTGTTTGCTCAAAGCCATTACTCAATAATTGTCTTCGCTCTCTGTCATTGTAGGTGAATTCTAACCCAAATCCAGGATTGGCTCTATTGTAAAAGATGGAGTATCTAGTATTATTACGTCTACTTATGATCTCTTCATCATCAGCAAAGGCAGCAAAAGGATTCACGCGTTTATTCAAATCCGCATTGGAAGTCTTATTGTCCAAGTTTAGGTTGATCTGGTAAGAAAGGTTACCTAACGTCTTCAGCAACCCACTTGCATTGCGCCATGACCTAGGCATGGAAATGTCGATGTTGTGTAAATACTGATTCCTAAAAGCGGCTATGTACTCATCTGTAGGGACAAATAGTTTGATAAAAGTCTTTTCGTCAGGGTTGATGGCTTCATAAAACTCATTGAGGTCTTGAATACCGTCTTCGTTTTCATCTCTCCAGGTATGAGTTCCTTCACCGGCATTGACAGGTATGTAAATAAACTCCCTCCTTAGTTCACGACCACTAGAGACCGCTAATGATAAGTTGCTATACACATGGCTGTCAAAAAAGCTATTGATGGCTACAGTACGACCTTGAACTTGCTCAATATTTTCATTGTTGATCCGATCTTGAACCCTTCGAAAATTAAAATCCATCTGATATTGCTGACTTCCTGGTGAAGCTGAGAAGAGTGCTCCGTAATTATCACTTTCAGTAAAATCGACCAAAACACCCTCCATAGGAAGCTGATCGAATCGTTTTGCATAAGACACCCTGTAGGTCAACTTAGCACTATCTGGATTTTGCAGATAAAAGCTATTCTCCTCGAAATGCATATTGGTCCGTAAAACGCTATCTGTTCCAAGGGCCTTGATCGTATTCTGGTCAGTCCGAAAGTTGTACCCCGGCACGATGAATCGGTTTTCAATTCGGGCATCAGTATTAGTCCTAAACCAATTGGCCTCAGTTTCTGCCTGCTTATTGTTTAATAAGAAGTAATCTCCTGACAGCTTCAATGGGCCTACTTGCTCTTTTATGTCCAGCATTTGGCGCCATCCTTCAAAGTCCCCGTTAATCCTATTCTCAATTAGGTAATTCATTTGCTTTTGAGCATCCCTTTTTACCGAAAACCCAAGGCCCACTATGGACTGATTACTCCGGATGGTATCTTCCTCATACACCCAATCCCTATCAAACTCGATATAGCGAAATCGATCAATCGCTTGAAAGTGCTTCTGATTGAATTCCAAAGAAGTAAGAAACGAACCCTTATAATCACCTAAGGAGAATACAGAATCTAAAAAGAAATCCCCCTTCCAGGAAACACCATTGTTATCACCATCATCTATTGCAGAGAGCAGGTTTAAATCTCTATTCGACACCCCTACCTCCTGATTGAAACGCACCTTACCAAAGGAGGAGTGGCTTCCTGCTACGAAGAGCTGTCTTTGATCTGGGGCAGCTATCTGGACCACAGGCTCAAAATTCCCTTGAGGCACACCATTTACAGGTGCAACCCATTGATAAACTCGACCATTGGCAGTACTTGTGGTTAAGACATAGTTCCCTTGGCCTACGCCAATGTCGGTAAACCGCAGATTGAATACTGCCTCTTCTGGATCGTTGGAGAACTCATACACTTCATAGCTTACTCCATCCACTATTGAATCCCTCCTGGCATAGAGGATTCGTTCCTCTACAAAACCAATACTGTCAATGGACTCTACAAATGCTCCGGCCTGTTGATCAGACAATTGAGAAAGCGCAAACCTCCCATCTTGATCTAACTCTATGGCCCCAACACTATTCGGATTATCTCGCTCTCTATAGAACGAGAAATAAGCCTTATGCTCCTTATTTTCAAACTCCTGACTGATGGCAAGATTAGACCGGCTATAGCTCTGTTCTAAAAACTCAAAATCAATCCTGATCCTCGTAAATCTGGTGATCACAATATTTGTATTGAAAATAACCTCCCCCAGGTTGTAATCAATAACATAGTCCTTCTCAAATCCTCTTTCCAACTGCCTGCCGTCTATAAACACCTTCTCAGAATTGGCCAAGACGATAATGAATCGCTGACCTTCGGGGCCTCTGACCCGATAAGGACCCTGAACCCCTTCAATGGGGTCAACAGAGATAGAAGCAAACTGTCCTTTGGCTACAGATGCACCCAACCGACTAGTTGATTTCCATCCACCTTTGAGCTCATCTCGATAACTCACAGATCCTCCCTGGACATTTTTATAATACCTTAAGAAGTAGCTTTCTTCAACTGGGTTAGTCAGCACTACATCGCCCAGGGTAAGATCAAAGTTGTCATTGTAAAGCTTGATGAATACATTATCAAAATCCCTGAGCTGCTGCGTATTTCCCTCAGGTTGATATGGAATATTCTGATCAGTAATCAGTGCCGAAACTCTCAGGTTATCACTCAACTGGCCGTCCAAAGCCAGGTTGAGGCTTGAATTCACAAAAACATTTTGCCTATTGCCAACCGTGATGCCCCTGGTAATAGATCCAGTCTTACTTAAGTTAGGAGTATTAAACAGTCTATTCTCAGGTACCGGAAGTTCCTGGTTAAAATTGAAACCAAATGTCTCATCGGGATCATTCCATTCGTAGGTTCTGATATCCCTTTGGAAATATGGAGTAAGAAGAGCCGGAGACAATACTCTGTAGCATACCTCAACCTCCTTAATCTCACTGGACTCTTTTTCAAAAGTGATTTGCCGGAAAACCTCGTCATAACTGTAAGGAATATCTACTGATAGTGTAAGACTAGATGGATCTACCAGCACAGAATCCAGAACGATACTTTGATTATCAACAATCAGGTTTTTACACCTTAGATTGCTCTGAGTGTGGGCAACAAAAAAGAATAAGAGGAAAGAGCTACTAAGAAAAAACCTTCGGTAAGAGTATAGTAAAGGTGGTGCCTTTTCCAAGCTCAGACTCAAACCAAATACTGCCTCCAGCTTGTTCAATACCTTTTTTCGCAACAGCCAACCCAATACCGCTTCCTTTTTCTTTTGTACTAAAATACGGGGTAAATACCTTATGCTTAAACTCTTCGGATATACCAGTTCCGGAATCACGTACTTCAATTCGCACTTTTTTACCCTCAGAAAGAACGCTAATATTCATTACTGCAATATCTCCTTCTGAGTGTGCTTGGATACCATTTAATATCAAGTTGTTCAATACCCTGTTCAAAAGCTTCACATCAGCAAAGACCTCCAGGTCAGGTTCTATATCTCTATGAATGGTTACATCTTTAGAGCTATACAAATCGCAGGCTTCTTCTACTAAACTTGATACATTTAAATTCTCGTTGTTAGGTGCAGGCATTTGTGCAAAAGCGGAAAAAGAATCAGCGATCTCTGAAAGCGTATCAATTTGAATGAGCAATGAGCTTAGCATCTTGCTGTTTTCTGATGAAGTATCATCCAGCTTCCTCATCACTTGTTGCAGCTTCAAACGCATTGGCGTTAATGGATTTTTGATCTCATGGGCCACCTGCCTGGCAATCTCCTTCCAAGCCGTTTCTTTTTGACTCTGGGCCAAAGCCTCCTTACTTGCCTCCAACTTTTCAAGCATGAGGTTATAATCCGAAACCAACTCCCCTATTTCGTCTTGACCATCATAAGAAATGGGTTCATTCGTTTGATCAAGGTTGGTAGCCCTTAGGCGCATGGAAATTGCTGTGATCGGATAGGTAATATTCCGCAGCACGAAATACCCGACTAACACACTTATGAGAAAAATGATAGTAAAGACGATAACCAGATTACCAAAAACTTCCAGCTGCTGCCGATTGAGGTGGTTCTTCGATTCGAAAAAAGGTATAGATATCACCGCCAGCAAATCTCCGGTTCTGTGATCCAACACGCCTGAATAAACAGCCTTGAAGTCAAGACCGCCGATTTTTTCATCGAAAACATTGGTTTGCTCCGGCTTCTCTTCCACCATTGCCAAAGCTCCAGGGTTTATTCTTCTCGAAATAATTTCCTGCCTGTAAATACCTGGTTGGCTCGTTACCAGTAAAAAGCCATTTTCCCGGAAAAGATTTAAGTCAGCGCGTATAAAGGATGAAGCCTCATTTACTACTTCAAAAAGTTCATTTCGGTTGATTTTATTATCCATATAATCAATCAGTGGAGAATAGATATTCTCTGCTACAGCTGCACATCGTTTTTCATAATTACGCTGTATTTCCTCCTGGTAAGAAACGTTGAGTAAGTTCAATATCACAGCACTCACCACTAACAGCGGCAAAATAAAAGATGCCCCTAGATACAATTGAATTCTATTCGCTAGGGATAGACCGTAATTCGGAGTAATGAACCTCCTAACAAGCAGAAAGAACAACCCCAGGAATGATAGATATAAAAGAAAATGGAAGGAAAAATTCGCCAATATGGCCCTAGTCGAGTACAAGCCCGAAATAACGATAACTATGTCATCTCCCGATTTAACTGCCAAGAGATGATACCCATCCGTTTCAATTCCTTCCTTTGAATTGATAAGATACTGCCAGTTCTCAGGGTCATTGAAGAAATCAAATGAATAATTACCTCTGGAAAAGACAAGCTCCGAATTTTTAAAGAGGGCATAATCATAGCTATAAGGAGTTTCTTCGCCACCATTGAGGAGTGTAGGATATACCGTCTTTGGAACCACCTTCTTTTGCAACAATTCCACCAACACAAGTCCAATAACCGATTCTTGATTTTTCATTGTAGCAGCGAAGACATACTTCGATCTACCTAGATTTTCCCAATTCTCAACAAATTGTACACCGCCATTAGCATCAATATTTGTGTAGTTGTGAATGACATTTTCAAAATTCAGTCCACCTCTCAACAGGCTTTTGCCAGTGCCATCAAAGAGATATATGTCAACTACATATTCTTGAAGAAAATCCCTCAAATAATCTCTTCTAATACTGCCGTCAACCAATGATTTTGAAAGGTGTGGTGATAAGAATCGGGTCCTGATATTAGGGTCCTCTTCAATCTTATTTTTTGCTTCTTCCAATCTTTTGGACATGGACTTGCTTTCAGGTCGTAATACAGCATTGGCAAATTCCCTCTTTCGGACAGTTTCCCTGCTCTCATCGTTTTTATAAATGGCTATTGCGTTCAGCGAAGAAACCATCACAATCAAAACCAAAGCATAAAAGAACGTCAAATAAGAAAACCCTTTTATCGAATGACTCAATACAAAGAAGCTTTCAACTACAATGAAAATTGAAAAAACAAGGGCCGCATACAATCCATTTTCAAATAGCATAAGGTAGGGTGAAATGGAAACCAGTACCAGAAATAGCTTGTGACTACTTGGCAGCGATATTTTAGAAAGCAGTCTGGCCATTAGGTTGATAAAAACAATTAGCAGTAACCCTGAAGCGACTAGCAGAACATACCAAGTCAACTGCCTCAGCTCAAAGCCTAAACTCAGGCTTATATCCAGTCCATAACTCACATTCTCCGCTAAAAAGCGAAAGAAGTACAGGTACCCTGTAGTAAGTCCACAGCCCGCAATAAGATAGAAAACGAAAGCCAGGTATTTCGCTCTTGTAAGCTTCCAAAGAAGCTTCGCAAAATGTTGGTTTATGCCGGATCTAATCAGACGGAGAACCCACAACCATACGAGAAGTAATCCATAAATCAGCTTCCATGAGAGTTCCTGATGAAAGTAAGAAAATGCCAGCCCCGCAACAATTGTGAACAGCAAAGTGAGTATTGCCCCTTTATGAATTAATAATGAGAAGATGGTGACGGTTAAGATCAGAACCGACAAAAACAATGACACATCCGTCAGTTCATACTCAGCAGATATAGACTCATAGGGAATAGTTGTGCCTGATGGCATGGAAAAGCAGCTATCACCTTCGCCGATTAATACTTCCCTATCGCCAAATATATCCGGGTTATAAAAAGATGGCAGGTTCTCATTAATCAGAGAATATGATCTCTTAAGAGTAGAGATCGCCAAATACTTGTAGTTGCCTTCTACCCTATTGGAAACCAGATACACATTTTCATCCTGAAAAAGGATGGTATCTCCGGCCAGGCCTAAGCTAGAAAAATCAGGAAAATGATAGTAGCTACTCCAGTTGACAAGCCTTTCCTGATCAAAAACCAGAACTGATACCTCGTTGGGTAACGCGTTTTGCTCATAGATAAACCCATCGCCCTGTAATAAGGCTTCTTTGTGCTCAATGAGTCTCTTGGCTATGTTATTAGTGACTCGATCAGAATCGAGTAGCCTATTGTAGGTCGCAAAAGCAAAAAGGACGACTGTTACAAAAACACTACCCGCCGATAGCCAATAAAGCCACTTCATACTGCAAAATACTCAAAACAATATCCTATCTATTAGGATCGTACTTTACTCCGCTAAATGCATAAAGAAAGAGCAGTCGGGAAATTCTGAAATTGAAAGGATAGGTTAGCAATGAAACGATTGAGATGGTAACGATATAAACCCATACTTCCGGATCACCTCCAAGATTGTAAAGTAAGAATACCGTGACCAGGAAAATCGCGACTGAAAAAGCATAACTCACATACATAGCTCCAAAGAAAAACCCAGGTTCTACCTCATAATGCAGATCGCAATTGGGGCAATTTTGGTGAGTAGAATTAAACTTTGCTAGCTTAAAAGGGCCATGTGTAAACACATCACCTTTTCTACATCTGGGACATTTGCCGTTTAAGACGGCTGACAATGCTTTCTTTTCTCTCATTGTAACTACTGTATCTGAACCATAAAAAAATTAATACTGCAATTAGAAGATATGGCGTCACAAATAGATAGAGAATACCAAGGTTCAAACCCGCTGCTAAAGCAGTTTCACCATGGCTCACATTGTTTACAACCTGAGTCCGACACATAGCACACTGACCATTTACTAGAAATGGCAGTGAGGTAATTAAAAGAGCTAATAACTTTTTCATATCAGTTCCAGGGGTAATAAGGATTTATCATGAGGTAAACCACCACTCCTGTAATAGAAACATAAAACCAGATAGGAAAGGTCCATTTTACCAACTTTTTGTGCCTATCTATTTTATTGCTCCAGGCAAAGTAAAAGGCGAACAAAACCAAAGGCAACACTACAATAGATAAGAGAATGTGAGACAGTAAAACAAACACATAGATGCCTCTCTGTGAGCCCACGGCAGCTAGCTCTTCAGCAGATAGTAGGCCATCACCATTTAAATCTCCAAATTTCACGGAGGGTGAGGATGCGTGATAAATCACATAGCTAACTAAGAACAAAGCACCTAGTATAAGTCCGGTGGTCATGAAAGTCCGATGCAATGTTATGTTACCTCTCTTCACCATTACCAAAGCCAATAGCAATAGCATCGCGGTAGAAGAATTGAGAACAGCATTGAGGGTTGGAAGCAGTTGCACCCATTCCCCTAAGGAAAGCTTTTGAGGAGTGAAGATTAAAACGGCTACCACTAAAGGCACCACAATGGATGTCCCAATGACAAATGATTTCTGATTTGATTTAATGGTCAAACTATTACTCATCTTCAATCTTCTTCATTAGCTCTACCTCAATTATCAACCTATCAATTTCCTTTGTTGAATAGTCGTATTCCCCAACTACGTAACCTCCAAGATCGACCAGAATCAGCTCTGACTCACTAATAAAGCAGTCTGTACTGATAGTATCAATGGTTAAATCCCCAGTGAAGGCATTTTGTTTAAGCCTCGATATATGGTTTGGGGATAACCCATCGGTGCTAAGTATTAAGATCCCAGGTTTAGGAACCTCACATGATACTGGTTGCTCTGAAATTCGAGGCAACAAGAATTCGTTCTTACCGAAAGATTGTAAAAAAAGGTACCAGATGACTGGTACCCCTATTAAGATCGTAAGTAAAAGAAATTTGTATCTATTACTAGCCAATGATGCTATTGCAAAACGTCATAGATCGCTTGCGCCTGGAAAAGAAGGATAAAAATGAGAAACACCACAAATAGCAATGGTAGTACGATACTCATTTTCAAAGATTTCTTCTCATGACCAAGGTGCATGAATTCAGCAACTATATAATATGCTTTGACTATTGTCAGGGCAATGAAAACTATGATTCTAACCCATTTGTATTCATGTGGTACAGTGAAAGCAATAGCAAATTCAAAAGCGGTGATAGCAGCTAAATAAAGGGTTACTCTCAAAAAGAGTTTAACCTTATCCTTGTTAGCCGGCTGTACTTCTATATGTGTAGTTTCTTCCATGAGTCTCTTTACTTATACTAGGTAGAAAAATGTGAAAACGAATACCCAAACCAGATCAACAAAGTGCCAGTATAAACCAACTTTTTCCACCATCTCGTAGTGCCCCCTCTTTTCCAACTTACCTACAACAGCTTGATAGAAGATGATAAAGTTGATCATTACACCACTGAAAACGTGGAAACCGTGAAAACCAGTGATAAAGAAAAATAGCGCGGCAAAGTTTGAAGGGCCGTATTGATTCTCAGTAAGGCTCGCACCGTATATAATTGAACCGTCTAACAACCTTGTTCCTGCGTCAGTCCCATGGATAAAATGTGACCATTCCCATGCCTGACATCCAAGAAAAGTAAAACCTCCAACGATTGTCCAAAGCATCCATTTCTCAACACCTTTTCGGTCCATTCTCTCTCCCGCTTCAACGGCAAGCACCATCGTCACGCTACTCAAGATGAGAATAAAGGTCATGATCCCCACAAATACCAGCGGTAACTCAACTCCGTGTAGGAACGGTACTGCTTCAAATACTTTTTCAGGAATTGGCCAATAAGACTGAGAGAAAACAAAGTCTTCCACCGCTCCATCATAAGCGGGATGACTGAACCTGATAACTCCGTAAGTGATCAGTAGAGCAGAAAAAGTAAAGGCATCAGATAGTAGAAAAAACCACATCATAAGCTTTCCATAGCTCGCTTTCATGGGTTCTAGTCCACCAGCCCAGATGCTCTTATTTGATTCTTCGACTACAACAGCAGTTCCTGACATGTTATTTGATTAAATATTATTCGAGAGTAAAAATAAGTACAAATACAACCAAAGTCCACCTAGAAAATGCCAGTAAGTAGTGCATAATTCTATACTCAACAGGCTTTTGCTATGGACTCTATATGCAAAAGATCTTCTCACCACAACCATCAGAAAAATTAACCCACCTGCCAGGTGAGCCACATGAAGACCAGTAAAAACGTATATGAATGATCCAGCGGGATTTCCAACAAAATAAACTCCCTGCTCTACCAATTCTCCCCAGGATAAATATTGGCCTACAGTAAAAGCGATAGCTAATACACCGGTAATAGCCAGCCCCAAACGGATATTAAAAAGGTTATTCTTTTTTGCCGCAATGTATGCAAAGTGCATGCTAACACTACTTAGAACAATCAGAACTGAGGTTAACTTGAACAACTGAGGAAACTCGATCAGTAACCAATCTCCCTCTGCCTTTTTCACAATATATGCACTCGTAAGGGAGGCAAAAATCATTACCACCGTTATCATGAATATCCAAAGAGCGAACTTCTTTGGATTCATCGACCTTACTCTTCCCGCATTTGACATCACCGCTGCTTTCGCTTCCATTTTCTAAATTTTATCAATCAAAAAGACAATTTGTACGATCGGCAGATACATGAACGAACCAAACATGATCCTTCTCGCCGATTGCTTAGAGTTGTCCTTCATCAATTGGAAGGTCTGAGCTAGAAATAACACACCGCATACTGTAACAACTACACCAGAGGTCAAGCCAGTTAATCCAAAGTAACTTGGAAGCAACCCTAATGGTAGTAGAAACAAAGTGTATATCATAATGTTAATTGCGGTGTTCAAATCTTTCTTCCCTCCTGAAGGGAGCAATTTGAAACCAGCCATCTTGTAGTCTTCATCAGCCACCCAGGCTATGGCCCAGAAATGTGGAAACTGCCAGATAAATTGGATGCCAAAAATAATAAGTGCCTCATGCGATATTCCTCCTGTAGCAGCTACCCAACCGATTAAAGGAGGTAATGCCCCTGGTATAGCCCCGATAAAAACTGCTATAGGTCCTACCCTCTTCATAGGAGTATATATGAAAGCGTACAGTATGAGAGATGCTAATGATAGCACCAAAGTCAATACATTGGAAGACACATATATTAATGCCGAACCAACAATTGCTGTAACCACGGCAAAAACAGTGGCTTCCAATTTCGATAATCTTTCAGTAGGAAGAGGTCTCGACTTTGTCCTGGACATCAGCTTATCCAGGTCTTCTTCAATAATCTGGTTGATCGTCACAGAGGAGCCACTGATTAAGAAACCACCCAATAGGAAGGAAGCAAAAGCTATCCAATCCAGTTGCGATCTGTTCGCAAGCATATACCCGAAAGCAGTAGAGAAAACTACCAATCCCGATAATCTGGGTTTCAAAAGCTCATAATATGCCGCCAGCTTCTCCTTTATCAGGATATTATTGTTGACAACCGAAATCATTGAATTACCTCCTTCATTCTGGACTGCAAAAATAAGTAATAGACCGATGCGAAAAGCATTGATGCCACAAGTAGATGCATTGGCTGAATAGCGGCTGGTAGCTGAAAGTAGTACATTATCGCACCCCCCAATGCTTCCAATATTATCATTCCACTTATAGCCATCATCAGATAACCCATTCTAGTCCTTAAATCACCTCTGGTGTACAAATAATAGGTCATGTACAATGAAAGTAACAAGATCATGAGGGAAAAGGACCTGTGAATGTAGAATACTAAATTCATAGATTCCATTATAGAGTTTCTGGCCACTCCGGAGGTAAATAAACTATCGACAAGTTCACGCACATTAGTGCCCAGGAAAATCTGCGGAATCATCAGAAATAGTAACATAAGAGACATCCATCTCATTCTACTGTTCCCAAT
>CAZZHO010000149.1:0-11486 GCA_964653795.1 uncultured Roseivirgaceae bacterium
AATATGTCGCTCTTTCCTATCAAATTTTGGTTTGGAAATCTTGTCTGTAACAGCGGTAGGTTGTGATTTGTTCCAATTCAGTTTTACCCAAAAAATGTTCCAATCTTTCATGCGTTCTCTGAGAAAATCACTTCTGACCGTATTGACCCTCTTATATTGATAACTAGGGTGGACGTTCTTAATGTTCTTAAACTTGATTTTGTAGGGTCCCATGTAGCTGGAAATGGCTCTTGCAGACTGGCTGTAATCTTTGGTCTTCAGGACTATGGGCCCTAAAGCGGATGAAATATATCTGTTTGGGAAGAGATCTTCCCAAATCCCTCTTAGGAATAGGTTGAAAGTCATAGTCCCTGTATAGCGCGGTTTGACTTTGAAGTCTTGATTGGCGAAAGGAGACCCTGGAGAATATCGTGTGGGCAGCGGCATATCCCGTTTGGTGAATGGCATACCCTCCGAGTATCTCGGCGTAATTTTGTATTTCTTCCCAGCAAATGGAGATGGAGGAGAATATCTTGGAGGATATCCTGCCAAATCCCTTTTCGTGAATGGCATACCCCCCGAATATCTTGGTCTCACTTTGTAGCTCCTTCTGCCGAAAGGAGATGGTGGAGAATATCTCGTTGGTGTGCCAGCCATATCCCGTTTTGTGAAGGGCATACCCGTTGAAAACCTGGGGCTCACTCTAAAGCTCTTATTTGGAAATGGTGATGAAGGGGAATACCTCGGCGCGGACCTGGCCATATCTCTTTTGGTGAAAGGCATTCCTGGCGAGAACCTGGGAGCCGACCTTGCTATATCTCGATTGGTGAAAGGTTTGCTGGGAGAGAATCTTGGTGTAATCCTATAAGACCTTCTTGGGAAAGGTGAAGCAGGAGAATACCTAGGAGCTATCCTGAATGACTGTCTTGGGAAAGGAGATCCCAAAGAGTAACGCGGCCTTGTTGCAAAAGAAGTTCTGCCGAATGGAGATCCTGATGAAAATCGTGGCTTGATAGGGGCTCCATTGGAAGTTCTGCCAAAAGAAAGGGACAAGGGTGCGGAAGTCTTGTTTTTCTTTCGGAAAAGGCGAAAACCGCGTGGCTCTTTCCTTACTGTCTTCAGCCTTTTTTCTGTGTCTTCCAGTAACTGTGCCTGGGCTACTTGTGCCAGTGAAAACAGTAAAGCACCAATGACCGATATCGTTAAAAATCGTCGCAAAGATCAAAGATTGCCAATATGTGCTACAAACTCAACTTTATATTGGCAGGGTATCATTAGTAATTCAAAAGTTCCTTAGCTTTTGTCAATAACCTTTCTTTCGGCAAAAAATTGTTCTCCAGGCTCGCAGCGAAGGGTACAGGAGTGTCCAGGGAGGCTTCTCGAAGGATAGGAGCGTCCAGGTCTTCAAAGCAATTTTCTCCAACCCAGCTGGCTATTTCAGCACCAATGCCACCAGTCAAAGTGTCTTCATGCAATACTAAGAGCTTATGCGTCTTCTTAACGGATGCGGCCACACAGTCCTTGTCCCATGGTAGTAGAGATCTCAAATCAATGATTTCTACACTTCCTTGAAGTTTTTCACAGGCCTCTATGGCCCAATGAACCCCTGCACCGTATGTGACGATGGTCATATCAGTTCCTTCCTGAGCGATATTGGCTTTGCCGATAGGTAGTGTGTAATGATCTTCGGGAACAGCTCCAGTCAGTGATCTGTATAAAAATTTATGTTCAAAAAAGAGAACAGGGTTAGGATCTTCAATCGCGGCCGCAATCAATCCCTTGGCATCTGCGGGATTTGATGGATAAACAATTTTCAGGCCCGGAGTATGAAAAAACCAGGCTTCGTTGGACTGTGAGTGAAACGGTCCTGCCCCCACTCCAGCCCCCGTAGGCATACGAATAACCACATCCGCATTTTCTGACCATCGATAGTGAAGTTTCGCAAGATTATTGACGATTTGATTAAAGCCGCACGTTACAAAATCCGCGAATTGCATTTCCACTACCGCTTTCATTCCTGATATACTCAGACCAAGAGCAGTTCCTACTATGGCAGATTCACACAGTGGAGTGTTCCGAACACGGTCTTTCCCGAACTTTTCGAGAAAGCCTTCTGTCACTTTAAATACCCCTCCATAGTCAGCAATGTCTTGACCCATGATGACAAGGTTCTCAAGCTTCTCCATAGATTGGCTCAAACCCTGGGCAATGGCGTCAACAAACCTGATCTCCTGGGACTTGCCGTTTTGAGGTGATGTGTCTTGTACCTCGTAGGGTAAGTAGACATCCATCATTTCTTGGCTTGTGGATGATGAAATGGGCTCTTCGGCAAACGCCGATTTTACGGCTTTGTCAATCTCTGATTTGATCTGAGTTTTGATCTCTTCCAGCTCTGATTTTGAGATTTTTTCCTCAAGTAGAAATCCCTCAAAGTTTTCAATAGGGTCTTTCTTGGCCCAATATTCCATCAGCTCCTTAGGAACATATTTGGTGCCTGAGGCTTCCTCATGACCTCTCATCCTAAAGGTTTTAGCTTCGAAAATCACTGGTCGCGGATTTTTCCGCACATCTTCGATTAAAGGCTCCAACTCATTGAGCACTTCAAGGATATTGTTGCCGTCTACACTTACCGCTTCAATGCCGTAGGCGGGTCCTTTTACCACGAAGGAGTCAAAATTGAATTGCTCTCTACTCGGTGTAGAGAGGCCGTATCCATTATTTTCAATTACAAAGACCACCGGGAGATTCCATACCGATGCCACGTTCACTGCTTCATGAAAGTCCCCTTCACTGGTGCCTCCATCCCCCGTAAAGACTAAAGTAGCTTGTCCGGTATTTTTTATTTTTTGGGCCAGGGCTATGCCATCTGCAATTCCAAGCTGAGGCCCCAGATGGGAGATCATACCCACAATGTTGAACTCCTGCGTACCAAAATGGAAACTTCGGTCTCGTCCCTTAGTGAAGCCGTTAGATTTTCCCTGAAATTGAGAAAAAAGCCGCTCCAATGGAACTTCACGAGATGTGAACACCCCCAGATTCCGGTGCATCGGAAGAATATATTCCTCTTGATCAAGTGCCAAAGCGGCTCCTACTGAGATGGCTTCTTGTCCTATACCTGAAAACCATTTGCTGATTTTGCCCTGCCTCAGCAGGATCAGCATTTTCTCTTCGATTAGTCGGGGCTTTACCAACGCCTGGTAAATTTCTATTAGCTGTTTTTTGGAGCGTCGATTCCGCTTGAATTCCATTAGGGTGTATTCGGGGTGAAAAAAGGGTAAAACTAGGAGGATATATTCTCTAATTCAGATAAAAATTTCATCAAAATCAATGTCGTTTAAACCTTACATGAATTCATGTCTTTATTTCCATATTCATTACGCATACTATTGGATATATTTTTGCGATCATGATCCAATTCAAAGAATTTTATTTAGATAATGGCCTGCAGGTTCTGGTTCATGAAGACCCCCGCTCTACAATGGCCTGTATGAACCTGCTTTATAAGGTTGGATCTCGAAACGAAGACCCTGGTAAGACGGGGTTTGCTCATCTATTCGAACATCTGATGTTTGGTGGTTCAAAGCACATTGGAAACTTTGATACCCCACTACAAATGGTTGGAGGTGATAACAATGCTTTTACCAGTACAGATATCACTAACTATTACATTACTGTTCCCAAGGACAATATTGAAACGGCTTTCTGGTTGGAATCGGACAGAATGCTAAGCTTGTCATTCGATCCGGAAGTGCTGGAAGTCCAGCGAAAGGTAGTCTTGGAAGAGTTTAAGCAGCGGTATCTGAACCAGCCTTACGGCGACATTTGGCATTTGCTTCGACCAGAAGCTTACAAAGTGCATCCCTACAGATGGCCTACTATAGGCAAGGAGTTATCACACATCGAAGAGGCCACGATGGATCAAGTAAAGACATTCTTTGGTCATTTTTATGTACCCGATAACGCAATACTTGTGTTGGCAGGCGCAGTTACTGTGACGCAAGTTGAGCAGTTGGCTAATAAGTGGTTTGGTCCCATACCTACAGGGAACTTCACAAAGCCAGACATACCCATTGAACCTGCTCAAAAATACTCGAGACACCTGGAAGTAGAAGCTCAAGTTCCGAGTAACGCTCTGTACTACACCTATCATATGCCAGGTAGAATGCAGGAGGCTTATCATGGCGCGGATTTATTAAGTGATATTTTGGGACGAGGTAAGTCCTCTTATTTGTTCAAGGAATTGGTAAAAGAGCGGAATCTTTTCTCTAACATTTCGGGATACATCACAGGTAGTGCTGATCCCGGGTTATTTGTTATCAGTGGGAGATTGCGTGATAATATAGGCTTTGAGCAAGCGGAAGAGGGCATTAAGCAGGTGGTTGATGCTGTTCTTTCAGGAGGAATCACGGATCAGGATCTGGAGCGAGTTCAAAATCAAGCGGAAGCATCATCGGTGTATGGTGAGTTGGAAATATTGAATCGCGCAATGAGTCTTGCCTATGGGGCTTTTCTGGGAAACCCTAACTTAGCCAATGAAGAATTGGATATCATTCGGGCAATTACCAAAAAAGATATCTCCGATATTGCGAATACAATCCTCATAGATGAAAATAGGACTTCTTTACACTACAAATCAAAAGCAGCATAAAAATGAAGCCAAGAATCAGAATAGGATACGGATATGATGTTCATCGCTTGGCAGAGGGAGTTCCTTTTTGGCTTGGTGGAATCGAAATAGAGCATACCAAAGGAGCATATGGTCATTCCGATGCTGATGTGCTGATACATGTTATTTGTGATGCACTCCTGGGCGCTGCTAACATGCGGGATATCGGATTTCACTTCTCCGACAAGGATCCTCAATACAAGGGAATAGATAGCAAGATTCTGCTCAAGAGAGTAGTCGCATTAATAGAGGAGCGTGGATATCTGATAGGGAATATTGATGCCACTGTTTGTCTACAATCACCCAAGATTTCCGAATATATCGAGAAGATGAGGGAATGTCTGGCTGAGGTTATGGAAATTGATGAAAATGACATTTCCATAAAAGCAACTACCACCGAGAAACTGGGTTTCGTGGGAGAAGAGCAAGGAGTCTCAGCACATGCAGTAGCCCTGATCTATGAGAAGGAAGACTTTGAAACGGTACGTAGGTTTCCTTAACTGTCAAAATTAGGTAAGATCAGACCTTTGTATCCATTACATGGGTTGTAAAATTGATAAAGGTCAAAGGAAAGAATCTCCACCATATAGACGCTGCCTCCTTCGAAAATTTCGTCTATCATCCCCTCGAAGTTGCCGATCAGCTCATCCGACGGATCATCATTCACGAAGAAATTGTCAACAAAGTTCAAGGTGAATTGATTTCCGTTACGTTCTAATTCGTATTCTCTCAAATAGAATTTGGCAATGCCGACACTTTCGTCAAATGTTACAAACCCAAAAGCATTAAGCTCTTCGCCACTTTGGAGATTAAACCCATAGTACCATTGCATGGCCACCAATTCATCTTGGAAGATGTTTTGTATTTCCTCCTCGAGGATATTATCATTTTCATTAAAGATGAAACCACCACCTGCGAAATAAGCGCTATTGGGATTTTTGATAAAACTACTATGAGTTTGAGCAAGATTGCTTTCCATAGTAAACTCTCCGAAGGAACTAGAAGATGAAAAATTGATTAGGCTGTCAGCATCCATGCCGCAAAAGTTTTCTGTTGAGAAGCCTCTATTAGCGATGGGAATTGCAGTGAGGTTATAGTTTTTACCGGCTAGGGAAAAACC
This sequence comes from uncultured Roseivirgaceae bacterium, assembly GCA_964653795.1. Classification (GTDB taxonomy): domain Bacteria; phylum Bacteroidota; class Bacteroidia; order Cytophagales; family Cyclobacteriaceae; genus JAWPMT01. The sequence goes on from CAZZHO010000149.1 coordinate 5,766, forward strand.
AATTGCATCTTCTGGTTGTATAGCATCATTAATAATGGTGTATGTACTCAGTACATCAATTTCCACATTGGTGTCGTTACTTAGAAAATCATCCCTTTCGGCACCTAATGCCGCTCCATGCACTTTGATTCTTCTACGATCTAAATCTAATGTTAGCGAGATGGTAACATCATCATTAGGAATATATATGTTATAGGGAGCGAAGAGTCCAAAACCGAAGGAATTGGAGGCTTGAAAGAAGAAGTTACCTTCTGCCAATTGGTCAATGTCTCCGCTGGATAAAAGACTAGCATCTGTAGCACCTGCCCTTTCCAATACAATAGTGGTAAAGTTGGATTTACTCCTGAAGCTTAGAGAGCCTTCACTGGTTTCTTCTATAAAGTCGAATTGAAAATCTCCACCAAAAGACGTTTCCTGCAACTCGAAGAAGTAGTGAAACAAGCTGTAAGTCTCCAAAATCAACTCTATACCCTGACCGCTATCGATTCTGTAAGAAATGGTTTGATCCCGGAAATCTTGGTCGCCAACTACGACATCTGATTGGATACGTACTAGTCCATCCTCATCGAAGCTCAACAATATAAAAAAGGTTCCTCCTTCACCATTAGGTCGATAACTTACACGCCAACCATTATTTGGAGATACGAGTAAATCTTCAAGGTTTCCAGTGGCGGTGGAGGTCCTTTCTTCTACAGACGGAAGTTGGGCTCCATCATCAAATCCACATCCTCCAAGGAAGAGTAATAGAGACAGGGAAAAATACTTAAGTGTTTCTTTCATTGCATCCTTCTTTGAACTGCATCTCTTAGAGATAAAAGACTCACTCCCGTCACTTTCTCATAATGATCCGAAATCGATGAAACTTTGGTACTGATTAGTACTTTCCCCTCATTATCGTTTATGCAATCATCGGACACACAATCAGGGTCCGTGTTGATGAATTTATCACTAAAAGCAGGGTCGAAAAGGAAGAAAGCCACTGTTTCCGCAAAATCTTCATCGGGAGATGAGGTAGAGTATGGCGTAACGAAGCCTCTGGTAAGGGCCTGGTTGTCGGTTAATATAAACCACGATCCTGGACCGGTATATCCAGCCGGTGCAATTGCTTCAAATGCATTTGGTAATTTGTATCGCTGGTGTACGGTATGAGCGAATTCGTGGTAGACAGTCCTTAATTGCAAATCCCTCCATTCTTCATTTGAAGGGTCTATTGCATTGACGTTTGTGAAAGTGATTTGCGCGCCAGCATCAGCTGTTCCCAATGTTACGGTACCATTGGCATTGAATATTAAACCACCCAAAAACACTATTTCTGGTGGCACATGATTGGCGAAAAACTCTTCTCCATTTTCAATCTCTAAATAAGGATTTATCCAGAATTCCTCAATAAAGTCTAGCATGGGCCTGACATTCTCCACACTTGGTGGTCCGACACGTTCACCGGGATCGACGAAATTGTCAACAAACCTATACCGGATGGCCATGTTCCATTTCTCTGTAAAATTCTCCTGAATATATTGATCGAGCTCAGAATCTATTGTGATTTCCGTCCCTTTCACAGGCTCATTCAATTCCTCATCGGCATAGCAACTACCTAATGCAACCGCTAATGAACAGATCCAGATATACTTACTTATTCCTTTCATCAAAATCTCCTTTTTCGTTTATCTAGGGTTTGGTTCCAGACCTCCTACGTCCAAAGCAGAGGCGGGAATTTGAAATATTTTTCTTGGGTCATCACCTTCCAATGTGGCACCGCTAGCTCTTTGGACCCCAAACCCAAATCTTTTTAAGTCCCACCATCTCATTCCTTGCATGATAAACTCCTTTCTTCTTTCGAGCAGGATGATATAAGTCAATAGCGCATTTACTTCATCCTGAATACCAAGAAATGTCTGAATGGCTTCTAGCGTAACCTCTGGGGTTCCGCCTATGAATCTGTATTCACTTAAAGTCTGTAGGTCAGCAATAGCTTCATCGATATTCCCAAGGAAAGTATTAGCTTCTGCCCTGTTTAGCAGTACCTCTTCCCCGGTGAAGGCCATGTGGATATAATAAGGTGTTCCCACATTAGAATTGAGGCTGGTTCTCTGAAATAAACTTTCGTATCTTATTGGGTAAGCACCGTCAAAACCCTTTACCAATGCAGGGTTCTGTCGAGCGTCAGTCAGACCTCCAAACGGATGATCGCCAAAAAGATCTCGATAAAAGTTTTGTTCAACTCCGTACGCGAAATCTGTCCTCTGCACTAGTGATATTTTTCGCATAAGAAGCAAATTAGCACCATGATCGGGAGAGGTATACACCCTGGCGTATTCTTGGAGAGAGGATCTGACCGATTGAAACTCTTCTGAAGTCAAATCCCTCACGAAAGCTTCCGGAGTTGTTCCCAGTAACTGATTGCTGTATTGAAGGCTGCGTGTGAAATCACGCTGAAACAGGTAAAATCTTGAAGCAAACGCTAATGCTGCATTTCGATTGAAATGATATTTGCCGGAATTTTCAAAGAATGTATCATCGACCAACTCCAGCCCTCGCAATAGATCGTCTTCTATTTCATCATAAACTCTATCAACGTCCTCCCTCTCATACTGAGCTAAAAAAGTGGTTTCAGGTTCTTTAATATATGGGACACCTAAATCTGCATCATCTCGGGTGACATGTCCTCCAAACATGTTTACCAACATGAAATGACCGTATGCCCGAGTCAAGAGTGCTTCTGCTTCTATGGCTCGCTTCTGCAATTGGTCTTCTCCGGTAAGTGCAGGTAAGTCTTCTAGGATGGCTAATACTTCGTTTGCATGGGAAATGGCCTCATAAGTTTGAAACCAGAAAAAATCTGGTGTATCCAGCTCTTCAGGCCCAGTAGTCACATCTTCCCAGGCAAAAATTTGTTCCTGACTCAACCTGATCGTTGTACCTAATGTGGCATCAACATCATCTGTCATCCAGTCGGTGAAATTGGGGCTCGCAATGGAATAGGCATTTACTAATAGCTGTGCAGCTGTCTCCAGGTCATCAAGTGCCACACGATTGTCTGGATCCTCGTCCAAAAATTCGTTGCAGCCAGCAAAAAGGAATAGTGCTGTACCGAAAGAAACCAACTTTGTTAGAAAGGTATGTCGAATCATTTTTTTATCCATTAGAACCCAACATTAAGAGCAAAAGTGATTAGCTGCGGTTGAGGTAAGGCCACTCCACCGGTGCTGAAAAATTCAGGGTCTTGGCCTCTTAGGTTTTCCCAATCTGCGTAGATAAGTGCAAGGTTTTGACCTTCAAGCGATACATTGGCATTGGAAAATCCATATTTACTTACGAATCGATCAGGAAGGTTATAACTTAAGCGAATGGTCTTTAACCTCACATAATCTCCATTGGCCACCCGCACAGTACTCTTATTGTACAACTGATAGGCGGCCACAATGTCTCCTCTTCCATCTGCCACATTGCGATCGAGAATTACGGGAATATCCGTTAAGTTCTCGTCACCTGGCACAGCCCAGCGATCCACTAGTTGGCCTGGTAAGGCATCAAAGTCCGTATAAGTAGCAAAAAAGGCGTCATTCAGACGTATTTTATATCCGAACTTATAGGAGAACAAGACAAACAAAGACAAGCCTTTATAGCTAAAAGTGTTCGAGAAGCCACCAGCGCCTCGAGGCTCAGTAGACCCCTCAAAGATTAAAATATCAGTAAGGTTGTTTCTTTCTTGCAGATCAATCTGAAATACGGTCTCTCCATTTTCACCTATAAAAGTTGGTACTCCCTCGGCATTGAGGCCTGCAAAATTGGTGGAATACAAGGACCTTCGCGGCCGGCCCAGTACACCAGCGCCATTTTGTCCAATTGCATCAACAAGTCTAGGCCCAAAATCTAGTTTTGTAATTCGGTCCCGGCTGTAACCCATATTGATATTGCTTCGCCAGGTGAACCCATCTCTATCGAAGTTGGTGCTATTCACTGAAAATTCGAATCCGTTGATTTCCATATCAGCAAAGTTCCCAACTTTCAATCCCTGACCTCCGATTCCACTGGTCTGGACAGTACCAATTAGGTCGAAAGAGTTTCTGATATAGTAATCAGCTGTAACTGAAACTTTTTCATTGAGGATAGAGAAATCCACACCAATGTTGAATTCACGCAGCTTTTCCCAGGTCAATTCTGAATTGGTGAGGTCTTCTATAAATAATAAGGGTTCTTGATCTGTTGGTCTGATAGTGAGATCAGATTGCAGATTTAGAATTGCGCTCGCATTCGGAGGAAGGTTTCCACTAAGACCATAAGTAGTTCGGACTTTTAAACCTTTGATAGCTGAAATACCCTGCATAAAGGGTTCATTGTAAGCATTCCAAGCGCCACTTACATTCCAAGTTGGTAAGAAACGTGCTTGCTGACTTCTTCCGAGTTGGTTTGATCCGTCATATCTAAAAGTGAAATTGGCTACATATTTGGAGTTGAAAGCATAACCGCCATTTAAAAACCAGCCAATAAAGCGGTCTTGCTCTTGATTAAGGGTGAAGAAGTCAATGTTTTGCTGGTTGAAGAACTCGATGATGTTGGGGTCTGTGACTACTACACCACCACTTTCATAAACCACACCCAATCCTGTAGTGCTGGTCTCTGTTCTATCTGTAAATCTAATTTCTTGACCAGCTAGCACATTCACTTCGTGGATTGTGTTGAAGGTTCTTGACCAGTCTCCACTTATTCTACTAAAGAAATTAAGCAAGTCACTTTGATCTTGGTAGTTGAACCCTCCTTGGGGCAATACTACGACGGGATTTAATCCGGGATTTGCTGGGTCGTTGAATAATAGGTTGTTAGCTCGTTGAATGAATTGCGAACCATTGGCTCTAAAAGCCTCGGCCTGATTTGAGTTTTCTGTAACGATATGCTCTTGATTGGTGTTTGCATATCGCACTTGCAAGACTCCTTTCAGGTTGAGGTTTTCGATAGGGGAATAATCGAAGTTGGTCTGAGCTGAAACATCTATGACATTGATATCAATGAAGTTGTTGTCCAGTTCGTGTAGAATATTGAAATCTGCAAAGTTTCTTCTAAAGAACTCTAGATTTCCGTTTTCATCAAAAGGACGGATTGACCTTGCAGTATTAATGCTATAGCTATAAGGGTTAATATCAAAATCACGATTGAATTGACCTGTAAGAGGATCTAATTCTCTATTTCTTGTACCTGGTGCTTTCTGATCTCTGTAGCTGGCATTGAGCTTTAAGCCGAAAGTGAACTGGTCGGAGATAAAATAGGTATTTCTTGCGGTGCCTGTGAAACGATTCACATTGTCGGCCAATGTCTGGCCTTCATCACCTAAATAACTAATGGAATAGTAGCTGTTAGACTTTTCGCTTCCTGCAGTAAAGCTCAGGGAGTGTTGCTGCTGTAGCCCAAAGTCATTGAATAGTACGTCAAACCAATCCGTATTGGCATTTTCATATTGATTTAGGAATGCCTCGTTCAAACTACCACCAACTCCCCAATCAAGCTGGTGATTTGCTATTAATGTGTACATTTTTCCCAATGCACCGTAGTTTCTGGCACGAACTGAAGTACTGATGTCCACCAGACCTTTACGAGAAAGTTCTCTGTATACGGAGAGCTCCTCCGCAGAATTTAGCAAATCAAATTGATTGTATGTAGGACGTAATTTCCCAGAGAAGTTTGCTGAATAATTCACACGTAGTTTTCCACTTTTACCCCTTTTGG
>CAZZHO010000150.1:0-11389 GCA_964653795.1 uncultured Roseivirgaceae bacterium
GGTATAAACTCATAGAATCTTGAGGAAGCCAGTGCTTCAATCAGTACCTCTTGATCTGTTTTTAATAGCTTATTCCCATGCCAGTTTTTGCAAATCTGATTGAGCTTGGTGGCAGGGTCTTTTAGGTAGGGGCTAGCTTGTTGAATGTCCTGAATTTGGAAATAGGACTGCCAGGCTTTCATTGTGTTTTCGCCATCGTTGTTCAGCAAGGCTATGCCTAGTAAGAGTTTGGAGGGCCTTGGCAATCCGGCATCCGTTTCCAGCACTTGTGAAAGTAGCTCTATAGTTTGCGCGAGCAAGGCTGTATCAAGAGCCCGATCCTGATTCAGCAGGTCAATAGAGGAGGCATAAACGCCATGAGCATATTCGGTATCTGCTTTATTGGCTTCATTTTTTGATAGGGAGACGGCTTTGGCCTTCAATGCTGCCTTTAACGCCTCATCGTAGTGTCGAGATTCTCTTTCTATTCTGCTGAGGAGCATCCAGGTTTCATATGGCTCGTGTCCGATGGAATAGGCTTTTAGCAACCTAGATTTTGCTAAAGCATAATCCTGATAGTACTTCCAGTCCTGGTGTGCTAGCTTCCTTAATGCCTTACACTTTACATCCTCCTGAATCGTGTCAGTTGCTATAATCGTTTCTAGTATCGAACGTGACTCCTTTAGCTTGAAAGCATCATAGGCTACATCTGCTGATGAGATGGTATTGTCTGGCTCATTTGGGGTGGAGCAGAAAGAAAGTAAAAACAATAAAAAGACTAATCGCATCATCTTGGCTTAGTGGCTATGGATATCAAAGTGATATTTGGGGCCAAGAAAGGGCAATACGTAATCCTAAAATTGTATCAGGTTAACTATTTCAGTAGCAACCGGAATTGATGAGGGGTGATGTGATGACGCGCTTTGAAAGTCCTAATAAAATGTGCTTCATCAAAAAAGCCACAATCTGTTGCGATTTGGGCGATGGAGTGTTCTGCAATAAATAGCTTCTGGGTGGCGTGCTTAACTTTCTGTTGCAATTGGTATTGGCCGATAGTTACCCCAAAGTGGTTTTTAAAACCCCTGGACATGTAATTGGGATGAACAAAGACACGCTGGGATAAAGTGCTTAAAGAATGGTTTTGCTCTACTTCGTTTTCTAATATCTGAGCTAGTTTGCCCAACCATGGCTTTCTTACAGCACGATTTGGTTGCTCTTCGCCGGAGATCAACTGGGTCAGTAACTCTTCGAAAAAATCAATTTTACCATGTATGAGAAAGTCCACTAGCAAGCTGAGGACCCATGGATAGTTATTGATGGTCTTGATTTGCGGCTTGAGCTGCTTGGCATCTATATCATGCTTATCAAACCAATCCGGATCAAACTCAATGTTCAGGCATTTGGTCTTCTCAGTGATGAACTGGTTTTTGTGTTTGAAGTAGGCTGGTCTGTAGAGTACGTGACTGGCAGTAATGACTTTCTGCGAATCGCGGGTAGTCTCCTCAGAATAAAGCCCATTGAGCAGGATGCTAAGATAGGCATTGCTGTGGGAATGGAATTTGGACTCAGACTTTTCGTGGAGGGTACTTTTTACCGATAGCATATCGGTCTCGTAGGACTTGATAGTCTGTCCTAAGTACTGCCCTTGATTCAAAATGTCTGCGTTCATTAAGTTTCTTATGACTATCGATGAATAGAAGTTAATACTATATCAAAATAGTCTTACGTCAGAGGTCTTAGGTTAGTTAGCTCTTATTTTCCAGTAGTTGAGACTGACAGTCTCCGTTGCATTGTTCTCTTAGCGTGATCAACTTGTTTTCGATATTCTTGAGCGCAGCGATCTTCTCTTGGATACTTTCGAGCTTCGAATGGATCATGGGGGCAAAAGCGTCACAGTCCAGTGCCTGATTATCAATCAAACATAGCAGTTCTTTAATCTCATCCAGCGAGAAGCCAAAAGCTTTGCTCTGTTTGATGAGTGTCAACTTGTTCAAGGCTTCAGCATTGTAGCTTCTGTAGTTATTCCCATCTCTCGGTATAAGGTAGCTTTTGAGTAGACCCACCTTCTCGTACCAGCGGATCGTATCCCTGGAAAGACCAGATTGCTTTGACAGTTCACTTATTCTCACCTTGCTAAATTTTATCGTGAAAAAGTACAACCCTGGAGTTGACTCCAATTCGTAAGGTAGTTTAAAGTCTTATGATGATTGGAAAGCAACTTATGATCTATGCGCTTCTGAACCTTACTGTAGGTTCACTAGAAGCCCAAATTGATCTATTAAATCCTGATGCAATGAGTTTAAATGATGATAAAGTCCTGGCCTGTGCCCTAAGCGATCCCGAGTTTGATAAAAGGAAAAGCGAATTGCTCAACCAGGTGCTTTCGGAGGTGAAAAAGGTCACGTCTTTAGAAGATGGGTATGCCTTCTTCTTTGAAGATGATGAAGATTTGTTGTCCAACTTGTTCCATTACATCCAGGCGGAAAAGAGATGTTGCCCCTTCTTTAGGCAAGAAGTAGTGATAGAAGCAGATGCTCAAGGCATAACCTGGACTTTAGGGGGTGGAAAAGCAGTGAAGGCTATATTGAGTGAAATCATTCAAGATCTGGATTTGCCGGAGGTTAATTAGATCTTTGTTAACTACTAGATAATGAATAACCAGCGGACCTTTACGCTGGATGGGGCTTTTTTGGACAGGACAGAAATTTAATCTAACCCACCAAAGTCGCCGAAATCGCCACCTCCAAAATCACCTCCAATATCACCACCTCCAAAATCAAAACTGGAATCAAATGAATCGAAAGAAGAGTCAAAGGAATCGATAGTATCCAGGAAGGAGTAAAAAAGTATCTCAAACATGTCTCCACGGTCAAAAGTATTTCCTTCTGAAAAAGTCTCGTATCTCCCTCCAAGTTCTGCAAATATTGGCTTTAGTTGTTCGATCAATTCATCATTGAAATTATCTAGCAGTAATACATTTGAACCAAGAGTTGTCAGTATTCTTTTAGCTTCTTGCTGGTTGCTTTTGGCGTATTTTGGTAGTGACTGATCTGCTTCTTCTAAAGTACTTTTGAATTTCCGTTTTAAGCTTGAGCCCTTGCCATTTAGGAAAAAGAAATTCAAATACTTTAGCCCTAGGGAAGTGGTGAAATAGCCTTCTTTCCTAAGCTGCTTATACACTCTTTTGGATTTGAACCCAGTAGTTTTTCCTGATTCATTGAGTACCTTCTTCACCAATACCCTTACTTGGTATTCATAATCATCTTCTATAAAGGGATCGATAAAGGGGTCCAAATGGAAGGATTTTTGGTAGCCATTGAATAGCTCACCGCGGGAGACAAAAGTGTAAAGACGCTCCTGCGAATCTCTGGGGTGAGGCAGGCGCCATTCTTTGTATACTTTCAATACTCCTCGATAGACCAGATCTAGGAAGCTATATTTCATGAGGTCTTTTCCAGCGACGGCCATTGGCTTTGTCAGCATCAATGTCTGTGCTGGGGTGAAGTCCCTTAGTTGCATTGTTGATTATTCAGTTGATCCGGTTAAAGTAATGCACATAATGTTTTAGGGCAAGTGGACATTTCAGAGAGAACACCAACAAGGCCAGAAGTTCAGTGTAAGATAGCACAAGCGACCGCTTGCGCTAAGTAGGGGACTACCCTGGAAGTAGGAGGCTTATATCAATTTTTTGGGAGTAATGTCACGGAAATAACTTCCGCTTCAGAGGAGACTATCTTTGTATCCACAATGTCGGATAATATTGAGTAAATGTATGAAGCTTACGCAATACAACGGTCCATGCCGTTTTTTGTAAATTCACAAATACAATCTAGAACACTGAATATGGTAAGAATTTTCGATAGGTTGATCCGTCGGGCTTTGAGGTTGAGACCGGACATGGAAGGTGAGTTTGCTGAAAAAAGAGATAGCCTTGAAAACCTAGGGGAACACGTTTTGCGTGATATGGAATTCATTGACGCCAAGAGTTCGGCGCTTCTGACCCATGTTTCCCTGTTTATCGCAGTGATTGTTTTCTTAATTGAACAAAATGGTGCCAAGAACTGGCTTGAAGCCAATTGGTTTAACAAAGTCCTATTTGTTGAGGCAATCTTTTATACCTCTTTAGCAATGTTGCTTTTGAGGTGTGTGGATATCATGGGGCCAAAGTTTCGAGCGGTCTCTTTAACTCGAGAGGAGTTGGTGAAGGAATATGAAAACGAGATCCTACTGAGACGAACACTTTACCAATTTGTGCTGAGAATGGTTTTTTTGTTGACAGCAGTTTTGATTATCATAATTTTCATGAAATATATTTTGGGGTTGTCTTAGTTGCTCCATAGTGCAGCACAAGTGGAAGACTGCCTAGATGGGGGGCTAGAGCTATTCCACTTTAAACCCATTTTGCTGTAGAAATTCTTCTCTTAGTTTTCTTCTTTCATCCAAATCTTTTTGAGAGCTTCCTTCAAAAAAATGTCCCATGCCAGCATATGATCGTGAAGTGAAACTATTCATAGTCTTTTGAATAGCAGCCTTGAATTTCTCAAATTCTGAAAATTCGACCATATCATCATCCTCACCATGGAAGGCAAGAATAGGAGGAAGGTCTTCTCTAATGAGATAGAGCGGTGAGATTGTTTTTGTGTCATAATCAATATCATAAACATCTCTGCCTGCTATGTCGTAGGGGCAAGAGCCCAATATAAGTGCGTCGGGTTTGGAACTATAGTCTGAAGTCACACCAAAATCTTCAGGATTTTCAATCATACTTGAAACCAAAGCTAAATGGGCACCTGAGGAGAAACCATCGACCAAAACTTTGTTGGGGTCAATGCCTAAATCCTGAGCGTTTTCTCGCACCCATGCTATTGCTGTTAGCGCGTCACTTAACGTAGCTTTCACATCGGTACCGTAGACATTCCTTAGACGAAAATCGAATGCAATGGACACCCTACCTGCTTTTGCGGCATTTTTACAGGCATTATAGCTCCATTCGGCCAAGCCAATGGCCCAACCACCTCCATGAAAAAATAGATGAGCAGGTTTCGCCAGACTTTTATCATGATTTTCGGGGTAGAAAATGTGAGCATAGAGAATGATATCGTCTACAGTCTTGAACACTTTTAATTCGCTGGCATCATTCCTTCTGTCTTTACCCATTTTATAGGTTTTCTTAATCTCCTCCAGGTATTGTTGATTTTTGACATCTTCCAGCGCTTTCGCAAAAGCGTAATCAAAAACCTCCACACGATAGGTCCAAATATTAGAAGTAAAGTGCTCCTTGATGAAAAAGTCCTTGATGTCTTGTGCAGCGGCAAGGTCAACTATGGCATCATACCGGTTGTCCAAACGTCTTAATGGAACATACTCAAGGTGCGAAAACTTGTATTCTCCGGCAGAAAGGATATCCAGGTAATAATTCACACATCTTCGGTATTCTTTTAGCTGCACTAAGGTGGGATTATCAAAACTGCCCTCCATTACCTTTTCAAAGTAATCCTCGGGGACGGTTGCTTTTATAGTGAAATCAGAGAAACGGTGATAGTTGTTCGGATACAACAACCGGTACCGTCGGTGCTTGAAATTTGCCTCAGTCAATAGGCTATCAATTACTCGCGATTCTATTTCAGCATTCTTTTCGTACTTCCTGACCAGTTGCTGTACGCTTTGCTCCAAAGAATCAATGATAGCGTTAAAGTGCTCCAATTCCGGACTGAATATCCTTTCGCGGTTAGCAGTCACATAGGCATCATTTTTCTTGAGAAGGTTGTTAGCTTCCAACAGTAACTGTGTTTGTTCTGCATTTGAACTGGAAGCCTTCGCCTTGTTTTGGATATCAGATTGTCCAAGGGTTTGTGTCAGTTGGAATAGCGCTATTGGGATTGTTAGAAGTTTAAAACTTAGCATCAGGTTATTGTAAATTTTATGAAAGCGTCACTTGTTCTAGTTGGACTGGGAAAATGTGCGAAGGTTTAATGCGATGGTGCTTTTTTTGAGCTTTTGGAGAAGTTTCTGACTAAAGATTCTCCTGGAATTGGAGGGTATCAGAAGTAACTTCCGCGCCAGAGGGGTAATTCCATTTATTCTTCGATGATATACCACAAAAAGGGAGTTGAAATACAGGTTAAGTCAGCTCTATTGATCCAAATGTGCACATCACATTGATAAAAAATAGATGCCCTTCCTTCGAAGTGGGAGAAAATCTTACCGAAATGGGATATTAGATGGCCAGGTTAAATTGAGTTGTTTGAAAGTTGGTTACAGACGGGGGTAGATGTGTGTCACGGAAGTAACTTTCGCGCGGACTTATGAGCTGTCAAAGATTTCTGTTGCTATCTGTAAGAATTTCCTCTAACCCGACACCAACCTACTAAAACCATTTAACACATGAGAATAATAAGACTCTTTGATTATGACAGTAGCTCCTACCAGAAATCATACGACAGGTTTACCAAACCTCATCTGGAAGAGATGAAATCTAGTGATCTGAAAGTATTTTTATCTCAAGTGTATGGCTGGCTATTTAGGCATTCGCGACCTTAGTTGTCGAGCTTTGGCTTATTCCTTCACACCCTAGCGCGGAAGTTACTTCCGTGCTGACTAAAGAACTACTAAGTGTCATTACCTTCGACTTGTGAGTGAGAAGTATAAGATTCGAGATCAGGAAAGGTGCTATTTCGTGACTTTTGCGGTGGTTGAGTGGATAGACGTATTTACTCGAAGGATTTATAAAGAATTACTGGTCGATTCTTTAAAGTACTGTCAAAAGGAAAAGGGTTTAGAAATTTTCGCATGGTGTATCATGACGAATCATGCACATCTTATTGTAAGAAGTGATGGTAGTAATCAGCTAGAGAATATCATCAGAGATTTCAAAAAGTATACCTCAGTTCAGATTATCAAGGAGATCACAGAGAACAACCAAGAGAGTAGGAAGAAATGGTTGTTGTGGATGTTTTCCAAGAAAGCTGAGACAAGTAAAAAGCATCAGAAATATTGGTTCTGGCAGAATGAGTATCACCCTATTGAGTTATCGGATTCAAAAATGATGGACCAAAAACTGAATTACTTACATATGAATCCTGTGGAAGCTGGTTTAGTGGATAACCCTGAGGAATACGTGTATTCCAGTGCTCGGGATTATGCCGGGAATAAAGGGCTTGTTGATATCAAGTTTCTGGAGTAGTGTCACGGAAGTAACTTCCGCGCCAGGAAGGGCTGTCATTCCTTTTTCCTACGGATGAACCCTTGTTTTACGAATTGGCCAAAGAGTGTTCAGAGTCTCGTTTTGAAGGAGGGGTACATTTCCGCACCGATAATGAAGTAGGACTGGAAGTAGGCTACCAAGTAGGGCAACAGGTGATAGATGTCTTTACAGAGAATTAGGATGGCGGCTTCTTGGTTGTAATGCTAACTCGATGCTTAAGCACAAGCAGACGCTTGCGCTAGGTGGGGATGAAGTTAGAAACTTGATGATTTAAGAATCCTCGTTACAAACGAGGACTAGATGGGGAAATTTTCGGATGGTGTATCATGACTAATCATGTTCATCTTATTGTAAGAAGTGACGGTAGTAATCAACTAGAGAACATCATTAGAGATTTTAAAAAATACACCTCAGTTCAGATCATCAGAGAGATCACAGAGAACTTCCAAGAGAGTCGGAAGAAATGGTTGCTATGGATGTTTTCCAAGAAAGCGGAAACAAGTAAGAAGCATCAGAAATATTGGTTCTGGCAGAATGAGTATCACCCAATAGAGTTGTCGGATTCAAAAATGATGGACCAAAAACTGGATTACTTACATATGAATCCTGTAGAAGCTGGGATGGTGGATAATCCAGAGGAGTATCTTTATTCTAGCGCCAGGGATCCTCATTACAAACGAGGACTAGCAAGGATATCAGAGGCAAGGTTATTCATGCTGAATGAGACTGAGGTGCAGTTTGTCCGTTATTGAATAATTTCTCACTGCTAATGGGTACATCTTCTTTGCCTCTCTTTCTAATTGATACTCACTTATCCAACCATCTCTTCTCAATTGTAACGCCTGTTGGCTTCTTACATATTCATCTCTAAGCTTATAGGTTATTTGACAGACTACTTCAAATAGATTTAGATAGTCGTTATAACTATTTTCTGAGCCAAAGTCTATCAAAAAAACACTTCTATTCTCTCTTGAAAATCTTTCGATAAGTGAACTTATTTTTTTCTGAGAACCTTTTTCATTATTTATTTTCCAGGTCTTACCCTTTTTCGAGATCACATAGTATTTGGACCTCCCAATTAAGGAATCAAGTGGGTATTTTGATACGATTTCAGCAGGAAAAACATAACGGGTACTCGAAGGGGGAGGAGGAATTTCCCTCATATTCAAATCATCGTCTAAACCACGGTTAGCAACATAAATTTCTCTTACTCCAAAAACACAAGTATTTAAATTTCTTAATGGAGGATAATAAATTGAATTATCTAAAAACGATTGAATGCGCGCCTCATTTAACCTTAGTTGTTTGTAATGAAATCCTGAGCTGTCAGAGTGACTGGTTTTAAAAGTGACTAATAATTTATTAAAGGCCTCTATCTGATTTAGAATTGAATCAACGACTAGCATTGAAACGTTTTTGTCAATTGATAATTCAATAGTTAAATATTTCAGTTGAATCTCATCGATGTGTTTTAGTTCGGAAAGTGACTCGCAAATCAAATCTCCTAAATCAGTTGCAGAGTTGGAGGTGGTTTTCCCATTAACTGAATAAAGATTGTTGTTGTAAGAGAGCTCTATTCCTGTAACAGGTTTTTTCCTGTCATTTTCGTACTCGAATTGATGTTTAGTCCCTTTGAAAACTGGTAAGTCTTGGGCAACACTTTTTAAAAAAAAGACTTAATGCAAAGGGAATAATAAAAACGGCTTTAATGCTATTCATGATTAAAGTTCATTTCTCAACATTGTAAGACCTCTCAAATTTAGTCTGATGCACACATTCGGGTAGCGTGGAATTGTATCTTTTATATTCGTAATGTGGGATTATAGTAAGCACAAGCAGACGCTTGCGCTAGGTGGGCTTATTGATAATATGTTCCCTAGCTCGGCCGCAATTGTATTGCGGCTGTATCTTATGAAGCATTTGTAATGCTGTATGATCATTATAACTTTCTCACTAAATGGGTAGAAAGTATAAGATTAGAGATAAAAAAGGTTTGTACTTTGTGACTTTCACAGTTGTTGGTTGGGTAGACCTGTTTATCCGAAATACTTACCGCGATTGTATTATATCCTCTCTTGAGTATTGCAAAAAGTCCAAAGGTTTAAACGTGCACGCCTTTGTTATTATGACAAGTCATATCCATATGATCCTGAGTGCTAAAGAAGGTTACGATTTAGTAAGTATAATTCGTGATATGAAGAAATACACCTCTAAGGAACTTTTGCAACTAATTGAGGAAGTGCCAGAGAGTAGGAAAGAATGGATGCTCAATAAGTTTAGATATGAAGCCAACCGAACTAAAAGGGGTAAGAACTACCTTCTTTGGCAGGAAGGATATCATGCTAAGCAAATTGAAACTTCTAATTTTTTAGATCAAAAGCTGAGTTACATTCACGAGAAGCCAGTGGAAGGTGGTTTTGTTAGTCGTGCAGAAGATTACCTCTACAGTAGTGCTAGAAATTACGCTTCAGAAGGAGGGGTGATGGAAGTCGAATTACTGGTATAATAAGCATTACAAATGCTTTAGAATTAGAGTCCGCAATGCAATTGCGGACTAGCAGGATCAGGAACTCTATTCGTTGTGCCGCTATTAAAGAAGCACCTATTAAAATTAGCTCATCACTTTCCAAGGACCACTATTAAATAATTATGTACCGTACACTTAGTATTACCTTTAGCTAGATAAGAAAAAGGATTAGCCAAAGTATATTTCATTTACCGTCTGGCATTTCTGACAATATGCTATTAGTTAACCTTTCCATTTTTATCCAGTAGACAGTGAGTTCGATGAGTTTTTTAACATCCTCAACGGTCTTTCCTTCCCATTTCCGATAATAGTGTGTTTCGTCGTTGCCAAGCCAAACTGCTCTTTGAGATATTGATTTTATGCTTGGATCTTCGACATAAGTTTTTATTACACCAGCTAGGGTCATTTTTATGATTTTCTCCTTTTCTTCAGGGTGCAGAAGCATGCAATAATCTTTCATCAAGAACTCCAAGGCTTTCCGAAATCCAACACCAGAGATTTCTTCAAGATTGTGAGATTCGGCTTCAATTGCTTCATTATAGATCTGAACAAATTTTTCAGAAATGTTTTCGACTTCTTCTCCAAAGTCTTCTGATTTTGCTATTCCTGTTTCATTGTAAAAGAATTCAAATTCTCTATTCCCCTCTCTCTGATAGTTTCCAACAAAAATTTCATTACAGTCAGTGTTAGTGCAGCGATAAACAATTTTAATTGTGTTAATCGCTGTTTGATAGGCTTCTTCGATCTGTGCTTTTTGATGTTTATGGCAGTAGGGGCAAAAGTCTGCGAAAGCTTTTACTTGGGCATTTGCTCCTGTGTTGTCGGGTCTCTTTAGATTGATAGATGGCATCACTCATTGATTTTAATTCTGATAGATGCGATACGACATCTATCTACCTTTTAAATTTAGCCGTTATGTATGTATAAATCTAATACCGAAGTTTAAGCGAAACTCATTCGCTACTAACCTCCTCGAGATTCCTGCACTTCATTCGCTATTGCTGCACTTCGGTCGGAATGACCTGGTCGGGTAGACCTGGTCGAGCAGACGCGATAAACCATAGATGCAAAGAGGCTCACCTTCAAAATAGCCGGGATGGTGGGCAGTGCGCCGGCTTGCGCGGACAGCCCGAATATCAGTAGCTCGAAGCTGCGCTCGTTCGCTCCTCTAAATGACTCTTCGGAACTTCTTTACGTTTTTCTTGTAGTAGTCAGACATGAGGCTGGACTCGATCACGCCGCGGCTGCTACTGGCATGAATGAATTTGATGTCTCCTTTTTCTACTTTGGAGATCATGCCGGTATGCCACCACTTTTCGCCTTTTTGCTTGAACTTGAAGTACACGATATCGCCTTTGCGGAGGTTGCCCCAGCTTTTCGAGTTGCCAATTTTGCTTTGCTCCTTGGCGGTGCGGGGGAGTTTGACGTCAATGACGGCATAGCACTTTTGGATGAGGCCGGAGCAGTCGATGCCGCTTTTGGAGTTGCCGCCGTATCGGTAGGGGGTGCCGATGTAGGTGCGGGCCTTCCAGACTACAGCGCCAATTTTTTTCTGTTTTTTCTTGCCTTGGGCTTGAGAATCAGACGGGTAGAGGGCGAGGAGTAAGGTGAGGAAAATGCAGACGGTGCGAATGGCTTTCATTTCAGTTACTTTGCGACTAATCTGCATTTAAAGTTAG
>CAZZHO010000151.1:0-11377 GCA_964653795.1 uncultured Roseivirgaceae bacterium
ACCTTCTGCGCATCTAGTATTGCAATAGCAGTATCTTTTACTATTTCCTGCTTTCTGGAAGACTCAATTATTTCAATCTCGACATTTTCTGCTATTTGATAAGTTCCAGGGCCACCAGCCAAAACTGACTGATTGGGCTTCTCGGAACCTATTTCTTGGATAATCAACTGTCCCCTATCAAAATTCAGCTGATGAGTCGATGTATAGAATACTTTTCCAGGTTGCGAACTTCGGATTGTTTCTTGTAGCTGATCTACCATGTCGAAAGAAAGACCATACGTCTTTAATAGTTCCGCAAGAAGAAGTTCAGATGCAAAATCCTTCTGATACCATGAGAGGCTCAAAACATCTTTACCTCCATCCTTGGTCAAATAATCATTTCTGATCCTATCCAGCTCTTGATTTTGAAGCTGCTCCAAGCCAAGCAATCGCTTTCGAGTATTTTGGAAAGTCCCTATGAGATTGGAATTGACTTCTTCCAAAACGGGTATTGCCTGATTTCTAATCTTATTCCTGGCATAGTCATTCTTCTTATTGGAAGCATCTTCTCTCCAGTCCAAACCTTCACCCTCAGCATAGGCTATAAGTTCTCTCTTCTGAAGATACAGAAGCGGTCTTACCCGGTTTTCAGACTTATTGAGAATACCTCTGAGCCCAGATATTCCAGTGCCTTTAGCCAGATTATATAGAACAGTCTCAAAGTTATCATTGGCATGATGAGCTGTTACCACCTTGTCTAGCCCGTTCTTCTGCAATAGACTTTCAAACCATTTATATCTGGTATCTCTGGCTATCATTTGAATTGAACCATCATCAGACCAAACACTTTCCGATACCTTCAAAAGGTGCAGTTTCAGGTTTTGTTCATTACAGAAGGTCTTTACTAGTAATTCATCTTCATCAGACTCCTCCCCTCTCAAGCCATAATTGACGTGAGCAACTTCAAAGTGTGGATGGTTGCTCTTCAGCAAGAGTTGTAAAAGCACCATAGAATCAACCCCTCCACTTACAGCAAGCAATAAACGGTCTTCTTTATCCCATAGCTTCTCATTGTTTACTATGGTCTGAAAGTGTTGCTCTATACCTATATGAGGGTGATACACGTTTATTACTTTTGGCGGTTCAAATTTACCACAGCTCTCAAAGTTCGGGGATGTCCAAATACTTAGTCATTTTCCTTTTAGCAATTACTCCTTTTTTGGCCATTAGTCAAAATAAGAAATCTAAGCGCATTAAGTACCGGGCGGAGCAGCTTACTGTTGGTAAGCGTGATGGGGAGAAATTTCAAAAATTACTAGATAAGGTAGTATTCACACAAGAACAGACAACTGTCTACTGCGATAGTTCCTATTATTTCAAGAAGCGAAACGCGATGGAAGCTTACAGCCATGTGAAGATTGTAGACGATTCTGTCACCATCACTTCAGATAGGCTGTATTATGATGGAAATAGACGGACATCAGAGTTGCGTGAAAATGTGATTTACCAAAAAGCTGAGCAACGTATGTACACGGACTTTTTGGATTACCAACTAGATGATGAAATAGCCTACTATTTCAATTCCGGTAAACTGGAAGATGAAACCAACACCCTGACGAGTACAATCGGATATTTCTATGCGCAACAAAACAGAGCGCTTTTCTACGGAGATGTCGTCCTGATTTCACCTGACTTCACACTTAAAACTGACACGCTTAGGTACAATACTCAAACAAAAATTGCCTATACAAACGGACCCACTATTTTAGAAAACGCAGATGGAAGCAAGCTCTTCTCTGAAGGTGGAGTATTCAGAACAGTAATTGATCAGTCTGATTTTGTTGATGGCAAAATTGTCACTGAAGACTATGAGCTCGAAGGGGATGAATTATTCTTTGACGACCTGAATAGGTATTATAAAAGTATCGGAAATGTGGTTTTGACCCACAAAACCAAGGATGTCATCATAGTTGGAGATGAGGGCTTCTACGATAAGGAGAACGGCCTAAGTAAAATTTATGGCAATCCTATAATGAAACGAGTGCTGGAAGCAGACACCTTTTACATGGCTGCAGATACGCTCGTGGCAATAGAAAGTGAATACGATTCCGCTGAAAGAATTCTAGCTTTTCACGACATCAAGGTTTTCAAACAAAGTCTTCAAGGAAAGTCGGATTCAGCTTCTTACTTTT
Organism: uncultured Roseivirgaceae bacterium; assembly: GCA_964653795.1. GTDB lineage: Bacteria > Bacteroidota > Bacteroidia > Cytophagales > Cyclobacteriaceae > JAWPMT01. Next base: position 2,172 of record CAZZHO010000151.1, read on the forward strand.
TGGCGGACTCATTGATATACATGTATCAAGATCCAATTCTATGGAATGGTAAGAACCAGGTAAATGCAGATACCATTAGCCTATTTGTTACTGAGACCACACTTGAAAAGATGAACCTATACAAGAGGTCCTTTCTTGTAGGTCAAGATACTATTAAGAACTTCAATCAGATTAAAGGGAGAAATATGGAGGCGTTTTTTAAGGATAACCTGATTGATTACATCACTGTAGATGGAAACGCCGAGGGTATATATTTCGCCCTTTCCGAAGGTGATTCCACCGTCATGGGCATGAACAAGTTCATTTGTAGTACTATGAAAATTGGTTTTGAAAATGAGCAAGTCAATACTATTTCAATCTACGAGAAACCGGACGCAAAATTCATTCCACCACATGAATTGAGACCCGGTGTTATGCAACTCAAAGGCTTCAGTTGGAGGATAGAGGAACGGCCAACCTTATCCGACATTTTCGTTAAAAAAGGAGTATTGACACCTATTTCGGATTCTACTAACGTGCAAAAACCTGAGGCCAGGTTAGAAAATCAAATCAAGGGTGATGCTCCTAGTTTCAAAAAGTTGCCCACTGAAAAGGCTAAATTAATTCCTAAGGACCGTTCACTACTTGCTAATCCAGAACGGCAGAAGTTTATAAAAGATGTTAAAAAAGAGGGGCCAGACAATGAATAGTTAAGGGATCTGTTCTTCTTTAACTTTTGTAATTTTGCGGTCGATTTTTAGAAATATGAAGAGAGGGATTTATCGGTTTCTTGTTGGCGTTTTAATGGTAGTAGCAATCTCTTCCTGCACGAAGTTCAGGAAACTACTAAAGAAAGGCGATTGGAGATCAAAATATGAGGCAGCGATAAAGTACTATGAAAATAAAGACTACTATCGTTCTGGTCTTCTATTTGAGGATATCCTTCCTATCATCAGAGGTACCGAAGAGGCGGAGTTAGGTAATTTTTACTTCGCGTATTGCCATTTTCACCAGAAGCAATACATACTCAGTGCACATTATTTTAAAACCTTCTCAGACGTTTATGCCAGGAGTGAATATGTGATGGAAGCCCAATTCATGCATGGTTTTTCCTTGTACAAGCAAAGTCCAAAATACAATCTCGATCAGACTAGCACCTACGAAGCTGTTGCTGCTCTACAGAACTACATTAACAAATATCCATATTCCGATTTCGCTGAGCAGGCTGATGACCTAATAGATGAGATGCAGGTGAAGCTGGAAAGAAAGGCCTACGACAAAGCAATGCTCTATTACCAGATCAAGGGTATAAAAGGCTTTACACCGGCCCTCGTTACGTTTGAAAACTTCCAGAGAAACTATCCTGACAGCAAATTCAATGAAGAAATCGCTTATTTACTTGTAGAGACGCAGTACAATTTTGCCAGACAAAGTATTCCAAGCAAGCAGGAAGAAAGGTTCAGAGAAGCGATTGAAAGATATGAGACGATGCTAGAGAGATACCCAGAAAGCGAGTATTTATCTGAGGCCGGAGACATTTATCAGAAAAGTATAGAGGAATTAGCTAAATTTGCGGATCAAAAAAATAAATCTTAATGGCTACGGATCCATCAATTATTACGAGAGATAACGACAAGATTGCTGCTGCTACTGGAAACATCTATGAGTCTATTGCCATCATTGGAAAGCGAGCAAGACAAATAAGCACGAAAACCAAGGAAGAGCTTAACGGCAAATTGGCTGAATTCGCTTCTTCTGTAGATAATCTTGAAGAAATTTTTGAGAACAGAGAGCAAATTGAAATCTCAAAATTTTACGAAAGAATGCCTAAACCTTCATCTTCAGCCATCGAAGAATTCCTTGAGGAAGAAGTGATGTTTAGAATGCCAGCGGAAGAGGATCAAGAAGAATCCGAAGGATAAAATAACTACCATGCTTTCGGGCAAAAAAGTATTATTAGCGGTCTCAGGCTCCATTGCAGCTTATAAGGCCGCTTTTTTTGTGCGTCTTCTTGTAAAGGAAGGGGCTCATGTGAAAGTGGTTATGAGCGAAAGCTCCAAAGATTTTATTACACCACTGACTTTAAGCACTCTTTCTAAAAACCCAGTATACTCCGACTTTTATAACAAAGACACAGGAGAATGGGAAAACCATGTTGAGTTGGGCCTATGGGCAGATGTAATGGTCGTTGCACCAGCTAGTGCTAATACACTAGCCAAGATGGCCAATGGCTTATGCGACAACCTTTTACTAGCCACCTACCTCTCTGCAAAATGCCCTGTCTATTTCGCTCCAGCCATGGATCTGGATATGCATGCCCACCCCGCAACTACTCAAAACATTCAGAAGCTTCAAAGTTTCGGCAATAAATTAATTGCCGCTACTTCGGGAGAACTTGCCAGTGGATTGGAAGGACAAGGAAGAATGGCAGAACCAGAAGACATTCTTAAGCTACTACAAGGCCATTTTGCTAAAGGCCAGCATCTTGTCGACAAAAAAATACTCATCACCTCTGGGCCCACTCATGAGGCCATTGATGCCGTCCGATTTATCGGCAATAATTCCTCTGGAAAAATGGGCTACCACCTGGCCATGCAATGCGCCAAGAGAGGGGCCACAGTCCAATTCATCTCTGGGCCAGTCTCCAAGTACCCGGATCACCCGAATGTCTTTATTCACAAGGTAAATAGTGCAATAGAGATGCATGACGAGGTAAAAAAACACTTTCAAAATGTAGACGTCAGCATTTTCACTGCTGCAGTTGCAGACTATAGACCATCGGAGGTTTCAGATAAAAAACTGAAGAGAAATGGTACGCCATTGAAAATAGAACTGGTCGAAAACCCTGACATTGCCGCGGAAATGGGGAAAATCAAAAGGGGTAATCAAATCAATGTTGGTTTCGCCCTGGAGACGCACGACGCGGAAGAAAACGCAGAGGCTAAACTTCGAAAAAAGAACTTCGACCTTATCGTCCTGAATTCTTTGCAAGATGTAGGTGCTGGATTCTCCCACGACACCAATAAAATAACTCTGATTAGCAAGGACAACAAACCTCAAAACTTTGAGTTAAAAACAAAACAAGAAGTTGCTTCTGACATCCTGGATGTAATTGATAACCACTTGAAATGATTAGAGTCCTAGTTTCTTTTATCTGCATTTCAGTAGCGTTAAGCTCCTTTGGACAAGAACTACGGTCTAGAGTCATTGTGAATGCTGACCAGATTGAAACGACAGAAAGAGCTATTTTCCAAGAAATGGAAGTAGCACTTGCGGAGTTTTTAAATAATCGGAAATGGACCGATGATATCTATGAGCAAGAAGAGCGGATCAACTGCAACTTCATTTTAAATATCTCAGGCATTCCTGGCATTGGCCGGTTTGAAGCATCAGTCCAGGTATTGTCATCCAGACCTATTTATAACACCGATTATGAAACGGTCCTCTTAAATTTTGCCGATAGAGATTGGGCTTTTGAATACGTTAGTTCTCAGCCTTTACAGTTCAATGACAATGCTTTCATCAGCAATCTTACTTCTATCCTAGCCTATTACGCCTATATTATTATAGGCCTGGACTATGATTCATTCGAAGAGTTAGGTGGTGAAGACTATTTCCAAAAAGCCTGGCAAGTAGTGACAAACGCCCAACAAACTGGCTTCAAAGGTTGGGACCGGTTTGAAGGAAGAGGCAGAAACAGGTACTGGCTAGCGGAAAACTTCCTGAGCAATGAAATGGAGCCAATAAGGCGAGCCTACTATAAATATCACAGGCTTGGATTGGATCAATTGAGTGAAAAACCAGATGATGCCAGGAAGGAAATTCTGCAAAGTGTCGAGATGGTCCAAAAATCCAATAATGCAAGACCAAGGTCCATTTTGACCATCTCATTTTTAGATGCTAAATCAGAAGAGTTAGCACAAGTATTTACTCAAGGTAATATTGCAGAAAGAAGAAACGCTTATAACATTTTAACAGAGATTGATCCGACGAAATCAGATATTTTTGATGTGATGATCAAGTGATCAAGATTTGTTAGCGTGTCCAAAATCCAAAGAAAACTTTCCATCAAAGAATTGGCTCCATATCAAGGTACCGAGCAGTATATTGATTTTATCCTCACATCCCATCAGACAATCAGGGCCAAATTACTAAGCATCACCAATGAATCGGTTTCAACAAAAAATGCGCTTGGACACAAGAAGACAATAGCATTGTCTGATATAAAACAGTCATGGTTGGATGAGAAGTATTCACAATCATGATTGGAAGCCTAACGATCCAGAATTACGCCCTTATAGAGTCATTGGAAATGACACCCTCTAAAGGACTAAGCGTCCTGACTGGAGAAACTGGCGCCGGTAAATCCATCATATTAGGGGCAATTGGCCTTCTGCTCGGAAAAAGGGCCGACACGAAAGTGCTTTACGACGAGTCTAAGAAATGTATAGTAGAGGCCACTTTACAAATAAGAGAGTACAACTTAAGTGCACTCTTCGAGGAACTGGACGTTGATTATGAAGAGGAATGTATTATCAGGAGAGAAATAAGCCCAAACGGCAAATCGCGAGCATTCGTCAATGATTCCCCCGTCACCTTAGATGTGCTAAAGTCCATCGGACCTCATTTGATGGATATACACTCACAGCACGAGTCTCTTGACTTGGGAAAAAACACCTATCAACTATCGACTTTAGATTTTTTCGCTCAACATGATGACCTTCTAAACCAGCAGAGAACACTTTTCAAGACCTATAATAAACTTAAAACGGACCTAGATAATACAAGAAATAAGGCCCAGAAAAACGCGCAGGACCTAGATTATCAGCAGTTTATACTCAAAGAACTAGAAGAGGCCGATCTGAAAGAAGGTGAAGAGGAAGACCTCAAGCAAGAGCTAGAAATACTTGAAAACGCAGAAGAGATAAAAGAAAGGTTGAGTGCTAGCTCGTACCTGTTAGATGAGAGTGAAGTAGCTATTCTCAGCCAAATTCAAAAACTCAATACGCAAATAAGCAAAGTCGCAGGTTTTAATTCTGAACTAGAAAAAGTAAACACTCGATTACAAGAGAGTGCAATTGAGTTAAGAGACGTCTATTCAGAAATTGTTGATATCAACGACAGAATTCTTCATGACCCACAAAGACTTCAGCAAGCAAGAGAACGGTTGGATCTGATTTATAGACTCCAACAGAAACATGGACAATCTGACATTTCAGGCTTGATCAGTCTTCATGAGCAACTAGCTAAAGAGCTTAATGAGATTGGCAACCTGGACGAGGTAGTAGCCAAACTTCAAAAGGAGGTGCAAGCTGCTCAAGAGCAAATGCTAAAAGCTGGTAAAGCGCTAACCAAATCACGACTGAAAGCTGCTGGGGAACTTTCATCCGCACTGGAGGAAGTGATCAAGACCATAGGAATTGAAAACGGACAAATAGATATCAGAATCGAGGAAGCCTCCCCTTCTTCCGCCGGATGTGACCAAGTGGAATTTTGGTTTTCAGCTAACAAGGGACTTGCGATGAAAGAAATGAAAAGTGTCGCTTCCGGTGGAGAATTGTCAAGGTTAATTTTTGGGCTGAAATACTTGATTGCCGATAAGACCTCATTGCCCACTATTGTCTTTGATGAGATCGATACTGGTGTGTCAGGTGAAATTGCTATTCAAATGGTGAAGTTGATGCAAAAGATGGCCTCTAACCACCAGGTGATTTCGATCAGTCATTTACCACAGTTCGCTGCAGGAGCAGATCATCATTATATGGTTTTCAAAGACCACTCAAGCGCAAAGTCCGTAAGTAAGGTCAAACTGCTTCCTCAGGAGGAGAGAGTGGCTTTGATTGCTAGTATGATTGGCGGGCAGAGCCCTAGCGAAACAGCGAAGAACAATGCTCAAGAGCTCCTTTCGGAGCTCTCAAACTGATATCTTTATTTTATTTCTCCGTATTTATCACTCCAGACAGCCTCCAAGTCCTCAAGGGATTTCCCCTTAGTTTCAGGGATATACTTCAAGGTGAAAACTATCAAAAGAATAATGAAAGCCGAAAAAATGAAATATGGCAAGGAAAGATTCCATGTCTCACTTCTATTCATCTCACTTTCCGCAATCTGAGGAAAAGAGTAGGTTACTAATGAGTTAGCCGCCCACTGTGCTGCTACAGCAACAGACATGGCCATACTCCTAATTTTATTAGGGAACATTTCTGCCAAAATCACCCAAGTCACCGGGCCTAGAGACATTGCAAATGAACCTATAAACATCAACACACCAACCAACGAAAGGACTCCTACATTTCCTGTAAGAAGCGTCAATCCTAGTATCAAGAATCCAAGTACCATTCCTCCAGAGCCAATCAGCATCAGCGGTTTTCTACCAAGCTTATCTACTGTGTACATCGCGACAAATGTGAAGAGGAAGTTTACTCCAGCTAGTAATACCTGCTGTTGAAGTATTTGATCCTGCCCTATGCCCAGCGCTTGTTCGAAAATATCCGCACCATAATAGAGTACAGCATTTATACCAGTTAACTGTTGGAAAATGGAAAGTAAAGACCCAATAACAATTATAGGGAGCACACTGCTGGCAAAGGCAGATACCCTGGAAGTAGATTGAGCAGAATCAATGGATCCCTGAATTTCATTTAACTCTGACTGAGCAGCATCCGTTCCATGGATTCTCTGAAGCACTTGCAGCGCCTCCTCCTTCTTACCCTTCATAGCTAACCATCTTGGGCTTCTGGGAACGGTAAAAAGTAAACCAAGGAATAGGAAGCAAGGTATCAATTCAGACCAGAACATCACCCTCCAACCATAATTTGTATTATAGTCTTGTAGCTCTGTAAGCTGTGTTTCTGACATCCCAGCAGTATTACCTCCACCTATGAAATAGGTCACAAGGAATACAACAAAGAAACCAATAACTATCGCAAGCTGATAATAGCTGACAAGGTTACCTCTCCTATCCGCAGGAGCGATTTCTGCGATATACATTGGTGCGTTCATAGAAGCCACACCAATACCAAGACCTCCAATAATTCTGAAAAACACCAAAAGTGGAATGGTTTCTGGCATAAAAGAAGGAAGACCTGAACCCCAAGCAGAGAGTGTGAATAAAATGGCTGAAATAATCAGACTACTTTTCCTACCTATGGCATTACTTACTGGTCCAGCTATGATAGCTCCAAAAAAGCATCCTAATAGGGCACTACTCACCACCCAGCCTTTCATATCCGGAGCAAGGTCGAAGTATTTGCTAAAGTAGAATTGTGTTCCGTTGATAACCCCCGTGTCGTAACCAAAAAGTAGGCCACCCAATGCGGCAACACAGGTAATAAGAAGAATGAGTCTGTTATTCAATTTTTAATGGGTTAGGTAATCCTCTAATATAAATAGAAAACCATGTTCACAAATAGTCAATGGTTATACTTATTTATGTATCTGTAAACCGCAAGAAACAAGTCGATATAAATCCAATGACCAACTACATCCATAACTCTCTCGATTTACCAAGGGAAGAGTTTGAGGCGCTTCTCTTTAAAACCGTCGAAATGATACTTAAGAAGTTCGACACGATGGAGGATGAAAAGGCCTTTTCCGGGTTGACGCCAGAAGATATTCGGAAGTGGATGGATAAGAAGCTTCCTAATGACGGCATGGGTTTCTCAGAGTTACTTGACTTTACCAAGGAACATGTGGTGGATACAGCTACGCTCAACATGGCGCCTAAAATGTTCGCTTACGTAATGGCTGGCGGAACTCAGATTTCGATCCTGGCGGAAATGATAGCTTCGACCATCAATCAAAATGTTGGCAAATGGCACCTTGCTCCGGTCATCACTGAGATGGAGCAACAAGTAGCAAAATGGGCAGCCGAATTCATAGGATATGACGCCAATACAGCAGGTGTGATGGTATCAGGTGGTTCAGCGGCCAACCTAACGGCTCTTACTGTGGCTAGAAATGTGTTCTTTGAAAAAGAGAATATTCGCGAAAAAGGACTTTTCGGCTTTCAACCCTTCTCTATCTATTGCTCGGACGAAACGCATAATTGTGTAGATAAGAGTGCAGACATACTGGGTCTTGGCACAGACTATTTGAAAAAAATAGACACCAATTCAGATTTCACAATCAATCTGGAGAAGCTTGAAGAACAGATACAAAAGGATCTCAAAGATGGCATCAGACCTTTTTGTATAATTGGAAATGCAGGAACAGTTAATACAGGGGCCATTGATGACTTGACGGCTTTAGCGGAAGTCGCTAAAAAATATGAAATGTGGTATCACATTGATGGTGCATACGGCGCTCTAGCCGCGGCAGTAAGGAGGAAAAGACCTCTTTACGCAGGGCTTGCATTAGCTGATTCTGTCGCACTAGATTTTCACAAGTGGCTTTATCAACCCTTTGAAGCAGGTTGTACATTAATTCGAAATTGGTCCAGTTTCAGAAAAGCATACTTCAAGAAGGCCTCTTACTTAGCTACTGGTTTGGAAGAGGCTGGTAGAATAGACTTTAATGAACATCAATTTCAACTTTCAAGAAATGCAAAAGCACTGAAAGTCTGGATGTCATTTAAGGCTTACGGCGCCGACCGTTTTCGGAAAATGATAGACAAGGATATCAAGTTGACAGAGTATCTAGCTGCTCACGTTCAATCGTCTACAGACTTTGAATTGGTAACGGAAGCAACGCTGGGAATCACCTGCTTTCGGTATTTGGGTCAGCAAACTGATGCGAGTAAAATAGATAAGCTGAACAAGGATATTATACCAGCATTGGAAGCAGACGGCCGGGTATTTATCACTGGAACTACTTTGGATAAGAAACCCGTCATCCGCGCCTGCTTAATCAACCATAGATTACAAGAAAGGAATCTGGACTATTTAATGCAGGTCATTCGAGAAGTCGGGCAAAAGATTGAAGCCAATGACCATTAGAAAAGCAACCAAAGAAGACGCAGAACCGATTTGGAAAATTATTAAGTCTGTAATTGCAGACGGAGACACCTATGCCTTCGACCCTAAATCAAGTCGTGACGAAATGATAAGTTATTGGCTGGGACATGATAATCATTGCTATGTAGCGGAAATTGAAATGCACATCGTTGGGACTTACATATTGAAGGATAATCAACCTGGTTTAGGATCCCATATCGCCAATGGCTCTTACATGGTGCATCCAACATTTCAATCACAAGGAATTGGCAAAGCGCTAGGGTCTCACTCTAT
>CAZZHO010000152.1:0-3100 GCA_964653795.1 uncultured Roseivirgaceae bacterium
CAGTACCTGCTACGCCTATTACACTCTTCCCTTTTAGTATTTCCGGAATAGCCTTTTCTTGTATTTCAGATGGTTTTTCAAAACCCTTCTTCTCTACTTCCTTCAATAGTTGTGGATGTAGTTTCATGTCCGAAAACCGCATCTTGCTCTGATACTGTTTTTCGCCTTTCTTGCTAATATCGCTCAGAATATTGCGCTTGTCCATCCTTGGATTTTTATGGCTGGACTTTGGTTTGGATCTAAATTTCCGTGACGGTTTCCTTTTGCTTTTCGTTTGCATTTCGTTGTTAAAACAGTGTTATCATGTACCTAAAGACTACCCTTCATCCTGCATGAATGGATGAGTAGACTTGTACTTTATAAAGCCAGGAAAGACAAAAAGGAAATCGCTGTGGAAGGATTACTAAGTGAAGAACCTCAACTTCTAGCCGCGAAGTTAGTCAAATCAGGGTAGTAAAGCTTATTTGCCTTAACAATTAATTAGTACCGAAGTCAATGCCAGGTGTCAGGTAGCCTGTACGGAATGCTATTCCTTAATAAAATGTTTATTAGTATTTGTTTATGTAAATCATAATAAACTTAAATAATTATTTATGTATCAAACTTCATCTACTGGTTTTCTTTTGCCGTTAGTAACGGTACTGAACTAAAGCTAACACTGATGATGAAAAGAAAAATAAGATTGAACCAAGTCCACTGCAAGCTGCCTGATGAAATTGATAAGGACGAAATGTATCTCAAACATAAAGGCAAGAAGATCTGGCCTGCTGGTTTAATTTATTACCGAGTAGATACCGGTGATATCGCACCGATCAATGTTACGCTGGAAGTCGAGCAGGGGTGGAATGAAATAGAACTCTGGGATTTTGATTACTTGAGTAGGAATGACTTTTTGGGTGTCTTCAAATTTATGGTGGATGACGAGCCGGGTGTTTATTCCAATACCATGATGTTGGTAGAGAAAAACAGTACAGCCGCGTATGTACTGGACTGGGAGATACTGGATGCCGATGGAAATTCAGTTGCTGATGATGAACCTGCAAGAGAGGTGCAAAAAGTCTAATAAGCTAACATGAGAAAGGGTTTTATTTGGTTTCTTTTGATAGTCACAGGAGTGCTGGCTCAAGCCCAGGATCCGGAGGTGATTGAGGATGAGTTTGAGGAGCTAACGTCTCAATGGCTGGAACAGTCTGATATTTTACATCAATACGATGGAATCAACTCTTACTGTCAGGAACCGGATTTTAGGAAATCTGTAAACAAGGTCCTGGATACAGTCCATCACTATGATTCTTTGATCATGCAAAAATTGAGGGATCCGGTACTGGCATTATCCGTGGATTACAAGGAGCAGAAAAAAACCATAAAGGATATAGCAAAATTAGAACTCGAGTATAGCACCAAGGATTTCATTGAGCACATGAGAGAGGCGTGCGTCTTTAGAAACGAAATCGAAGCGGATGCTGAAGCTTTGAAAAAGAATTCTGGCGCCGAATCATACGATGCGCAGGTACTGATTCTGGAAACCGAGATTCAACGATATCTCAACCATATAGACAAGCTGGTAACAAAGGTGGAAGATCACCTACACTATTTGTACATAGTGGATTGAGTGGGGCTGAATGCTTCCACTTTACTTAGAATTATTTTCCATTTATTGAAATTGACATGTTAACGAACGAGGTAGTAAGAGTACACAGATCGAAGATCTTTGAATTGCCCTTTAGCACAAAAGATATGCTTGAGGAAGAAGGTGATAGAGTGATTCGCAGAACACAATTAGAGAAAGCAATGAAGCTAGGTAATGATTATCGTCAGGCTGTGAAGATTCAATTCCAGACAAGTGATGGTGTAGTAGGGGAGACTGATGCTACAGTCTGGTCTCTAACAGAAGATAAAGTGGAATTAAAGGGAGGAAAGATAATTCCCATAGGAGCCATATTAAGTGTTGCAGTGTAGGCTCATAAACTGAGTAGTGTTCTTAAACGCCAACTTCAGATCGGTTGGCGTTTTTTTATTACATATTTCTTCGATATTGCCCGCCCACTTCAAACATAGCGTGGGTGATTTGCCCTAATGAACAGTACTTTGTGGTTTCCATTAGCTGTTCAAAAGTATTCTCATTTTTCAATGCTACGTCCTGCAGGCTTCGTAGTGTCTCTTCAGATTTGCTACTATTCCTTGATTGTAGGTTTTGCAAATTTTGGATCTGCGCTTCTTTCTCCTCGATCGTAGCTCTGATTACCTCTTCTGGTATAATAGTAGGAGACCCTTTCGAAGATAGGAATGTGTTTACTCCAATAATGGGAAGTTCGCCGGTATGTTTCTTAGTCTCGTAATAGAGACTTTCCTCCTGAATCTTACTTCGTTGGTACATACTTTCCATGGCTCCCAATACTCCTCCGCGATCAGTGATTCGGTCAAATTCCGCCATTACGGCTTCTTCCACCAAGTCTGTAAGTTCCTCAGTGATGAAAGAACCTTGCATAGGATTCTCATTTCTAGCCAAGCCCAGTTCTTTATTAATGATCAGCTGTATGGCCATGGCCCTTCTTACAGAGTCTTCTGTTGGTGTAGTGATTGCCTCATCGTAGGCATTAGTATGCAATGAATTACAGTTGTCATATATCGCGTATAGAGCCTGTAGAGTTGTTCGTATATCGTTAAAATCAATCTCTTGTGCGTGGAGAGACCTTCCTGAAGTCTGAATATGATATTTCAGTTTCTGTGACCTTTCATTGGCACCATACTTCAGCTTCATAGCCTTGGCCCATATTCTTCTGGCGACTCTTCCGATTACAGCATATTCAGGATCCACTCCATTACTGAAGAAGAAGGATAGGTTGGGCGCGAAATCATCGATATGCATTCCCCTGGAAAGATAGTATTCCACGAACGTGAAACCATTCGCCAGTGTAAAGGCCAATTGACTAATGGGGTTAGCTCCCGCCTCTGCTATATGATAACCTGAGATGGATACAGAATAGAAGTTTCGAACTTTCTGGTCAATGAAGTACTGCTGTACGTCTCCCATTAGTCTCAATGAGAACTCTGTCGAGAAGATGCAGGTGTTTTGTGCCTGATCTTCTTTCAGGATATC
>CAZZHO010000152.1:3200-11363 GCA_964653795.1 uncultured Roseivirgaceae bacterium
GGTCTGTGATCAGGATCCTCACCATACAATGTCACGGAATCGAAAGCAGTAGATAGTCTTGCAGCTGGCAACCCTTTTGAGACATAGTGAAAGCGCTTGTTCGTTCGCTCAGGACCACCTTCGCCGGCAAACATTCGGGTAGGGTCTTCACCTTGTCGTTTGAATGGAAAGACACCAGCTGTATAAGGGAATTCGCCTGGAACATTTTCCTGTAAAGTCCACTTTAGGATATCCCCCCAGGCCTCATATCTGGGCAGGCTCACCTTTTTGATTTTATTGTGTGATAAAGACTCAGTCGTTGTTTCAACCTTAATCTCTTTACCTCTTACTTCGTATTTGAAGAACTCACCCTGGTAATTGGCTTTTTTGGCATCCCAATCTTCCAGGATCTTTTGATTATGAGGGTCCAGATCTAGTTGTAGATCAGATTTGGCTTTTTCAATGGCCTTAAGTGCTTCCTCTTGGTCCTTTAGGATATCAGCCGATTGATTTAGGCTATAAAGCTTCTGGGCAATTTCCTTTTGTTGTTCCGTTTTTTGATTGTAATCGCGGATACTGTCGGTGATCTCTGAAAGGTAGCGTACTCTTTTAGGCGGGATGATAAAGATCTTCTCTGACATCTCCCTTGTGTTAGCAAAGTTGGATTTGAGATCTTCCGCTCCCTGTTTCTCTACCAGAGTATCCATGATGGCTTTATAGAGCTGATTCATCCCTGGATCATTGAATTGTGAGGCAATGGTACCATACACCGGAATTTGATCCTCCGTGGCTTCCCAGAGTTGATGGTTGCGTTGATACTGTTTTTTGACATCTCTCAACGCATCCAGAGCTCCACGCTTATCGAATTTATTCAGTGCAATGAGGTCCGCAAAGTCCAGCATGTCGATCTTCTCTAACTGCGTGGCAGCACCGTATTCAGGGGTCATTACATATAGCGACAGATCAGAGTGCTCCGTGATTTCAGTGTCGGACTGACCGATACCAGATGTTTCCAATATGATCAGGTCAAAGCCAGCAGCCTTCGTGATATCAACTGCGTCCTGCACGTATTTTGAAAGAGCGAGGTTCGACTGTCTGGTGGCCAAAGATCTCATATAGACCCTGTCGCTGAAGATAGCGTTCATCCTGATCCTATCTCCAAGGAGGGCACCGCCTGTTTTTCTTTTCGAAGGATCTACTGAAATCACTGCTATTTTTTTATCATCGAAATCGACGAGAAATCTTCTCACCAATTCATCTACAAGTGAGGACTTACCGGCCCCTCCAGTACCAGTAATGCCCAAGACTGGGGCACTTTTCTTTTGTTGGTTCTGGTCTCTGATTTGTTGAATGACTCCCTCATGTTCATTTGGAAAGTTTTCGACGGAGGAAATGAGTCTGGCAATGTCCGGGTAGTGATCAGTATCTAAACGGCTCACTTGTCCATTCAAAGATTCCCCAATTGTGAAATCACTTTTTTGAACAAGATCATTGATCATACCCTGAAGTCCCATTTCACGCCCGTCATCGGGAGAATAGATCTTGGCAATACCATAGTCATGAAGCTCCTTGATTTCCTCAGGTAATATGGTGCCACCACCACCTCCAAAGATTTTGATCTGGGATGCTCCTCTTTCTTTGAGCAGGTCGTACATGTACTTGAAATATTCGACGTGTCCACCCTGGTAAGAAGTAATGGCGATAGCATGAGCATCTTCCTGAATAGCGCAATCCACTATTTCCTGTACTGCCCGATTATGTCCCAAATGAATCACCTCGCATCCGGTAGATTGAATAATTCTCCGCATAATGTTGATGGCCGCGTCATGACCATCAAATAGGGAGGCTGCCGTGACAATACGAATGTGATTTTTGGGCTTATAAGGGGTATCAGCTACGTGGCTCATAATCAATGAGATTACAGTTCAAACATGTCAAAATTACGGCTTCTGGAGCATTCATTTTTTAGGAGGAACGCAGCCCTTTCAATTGAATTTGGGAAACGTTTTATAGTCTCTACTATTTCTACAACAATATTTTATGGCTTGAGGGTTTTTCAAAAGGTAATTCCAGGTGAAAGGCTCTTTTACGAAAAGTGAATTTTTTCTTATAAAATTTTTGAAGGTTGTTAGATTGACCAGAAATTGAAGCAGGAAGAATTTAAAGAACTATGAGCGAGGAAAGAGTACTAATTGAAATCCAGGACCATGTCGCCACTGTAACGCTGAATAGAGGAGATAAGATGAATGCACTGGATCAGGCGATGTTTGATGCTATTATTGGTGCTTCAGATCAATTGGCCAAGGACCCATCTGTGAGGGCGGTAGTATTGACAGGAGCTGGAAAGGCTTTTTGTGCGGGTTTGGATGTTATGAGCTTTGGGAATGCGAATGGTGGAGAAGGTTTCGCTTTGACACCCAGGACTTATGGGATAGCCAATATGTGGCAACAGGCTGTGTGGGGTTGGAGAGATCTTCCTGTTCCTGTGATTGCCGCAGTTCATGGGGTGTCATTTGGTGGAGGGCTGCAAATCATGCTGGGTGCGGACATCAAGTATGTGAAAGCCGATACAAAGTTGAGTATCCTCGAGATGAAATGGGGCATTATCCCGGATATGGTCGGGACACAGCTGATGAGACACTCGGTGAGAGATGATATCATTCGGGAGCTTACCTATACCCATAGAGTATTTTCAGGGGAGGAGGCAGTAGAATACGGATTTGCGACTCACCTTTCTGAAAATCCTTTAGAAGATGCTAAGAAGTTAGCTGAGGAAATCGCTACCAAGAGCCCGAGTGCTGTAGTGAAAGCGAAGAAGGTCTTGAATAAGGCTCCATACTTGAATGTGGAGGACGGATTGATGCTGGAGAGTGAAGAGCAACAAGAGATTATGATGAAACCCAATCAATTGGAGGCAGTTTTCTCTAGTATGGAAAAGCGCCCTGGGAAGTTTGAGGATTACAGATAGAAAGGTTTTTCTGATTCTTAACGTTTCCTTCATCCGTATTGATCTAGGGACTTCTCAAAATTGAGTATCTTATTGGTTTTCAATAATATAAAACCACTGAATCAATGGGAAAGTCCAAATTTGAGATCTTCAAAGGCAAAGACCAACACTTCTTCTTTCACCTCAAAGCCGGAAATGGTGAAGTAATTCTGGCCAGTCAAGGTTACACGACTAAAGCCAACTGCCAAAATGGTGTGAATTCTGTAGCTAAGAATGCTTCGGAAGATGCGAATTTCGAAAAGAAAGAGGCTAAAGATGGTAGACACTATTTTGTATTACACGCAGCTAATAAGCAAATCATAGGTAACAGTCAGATGTACACTACTACTTCGGCACGAGATCATGGTATCAGGTCGGTACACGATAATGCTACCAACGCGGAAATAATTGATCAGACCAAAGCGGTCGCTACTTAAAGATTGCTGTACACTTTTCGATAAGTCAAGCCTCCATTGTTGGGGGCTTTTTTTGTTTGGGTTCCTTAAGGAAACTGTCCATTTTCGGCAGAAGTGTTTCAAAATGAAACTCCCTCAAGTTGGAAGAAAGTGCTCTCAGGTCCTTCAGACGCATAAACACAATTCGGCATCACATTTGATATACGGAAATGGAAGATATAGTAGACATATATGAGAAAAAGCGATTTAGGAGAATTTGAGGAGCTGGTGTTGTTAGCAATTGGTGTTCTATATCCGGATGCCTACAGTGTTGTAATAGCGGAGAGGTTAGAGTTGGAAACTCGACGGAGAATAACCACTGGAGCCGTGCACGCTTCCTTGCAAAGGTTGGAAAACAAAGGCTATGTAACCTCTGAAATGGGGGAAGCTAGTGCAGTTCGCGGAGGCAGACGGAAACGTTTATATAGTGTGACCATTGCCGGAAGTAAAATTTTACATGATGTCCACGAAATCAGGTCCAGTCTCTGGAATAGTCTTCAACCGAATAGTCTACCTAACCTAAATATCGAGAAAGCATGAGTAAAAAGGAACAAGCAGCGCCGCCGAAATGGATAAATAAGATATTGTCTTCACTAATCCACTCTGAATATCAAGAAGAAATTTTAGGCGACTTGAAAGAGAGGTTTGATCTCAGAGTAGCCAGCAAGGGAGTAAAGAAAGCCAGATTGGCTTATCTACGAGAAGCTATTTCTTTTATCCGACCAAAGACTGTTTCAGGAGGCAGGTACCGACGGTTGCTACTGACGGATATGTTCTTCAGCAATTTCAAACTCTCTTTCCGGAATATTCGGAAGGGAGGTACTTTCTCTACCATCAATATTTTCGGCTTGGTATTGGGTCTTAGCACGTTCGCTATCATATCTCTTTGGATAAAAGCAGAAAGAGCTGTTGATAATTTCCATGAAAATGGGGACCGACTTTATGCTCTCTACTATGCTATGACCACACCGGACAACCGCGAGATTGCCGGCTATGAGATACCTTTTGAATTTATAAGCCCTGAGTGGGACAGAGATGTGGAGTTGGAGAAAGAGCTGCTGGAAAAAATTCCTGGTGTGGAACATGCGGTCTCTTACAAAACTGGCTATGAGCTACCTTGGGGCTATCCATGCACTTTTAGATACCAAGACGTTCGTCATAAGTTTAGTGGTTCCATTGCTAGTCCATCTTTTTTTAAGATGTTCTCTTTCGGCCTTTTGCACGGAGATCCTGAAACCGCACTACTGGGCAGAAAGAGCCTTTCTATATCAAGAAAGATGGCAGAACTCTTCTACGGCTCCACTGAGGAAGCAATAGGCAAGACTATTCGCTACGAGAATCTTTTTGATCTGCAGATCACGGGTGTTTTCGAGGATGTGCCCTCGAATAGTACGCTGCAGTTTGATTATTTAATCAACTGGGAGATTTTTCAAAAGGAAAGTGGGATCGTCTACTCATCGAACCTTTCGAGCACTTTCATCCAGCTAGATCAAAATTCAGACTTGTCATCGGTTGAGGAGCAGATCCGACATCATTTGGATGAGCGGCTGGTCCCTTTGGGTATTACTGAATTTGAATTGGGAATTTTACCTTACAAAGACCGCTATCTCTATTCAGAATTCGAAAATGGCACCCCCGCAACTGGAAGAATCGAGTACCTAAGGATTTTCAGGGGCATTTCCCTTTTCATTTTTATAGTGGCGCTTGTCAACTTTTTGAATCTGTCTGCTGCTCAATCTATCAAACGTGCAAAGGAGGTGGGGATGCGGAAAATATTGGGGTCAAGTAAGAGATATGTCATATTACTTTTTGTGACAGAAGGCCTGATGTTAGCCTTTTTCTCCTCGCTCATTGTATTGACGGCCATCAACGTATTATCCCCTTATTTTGAGCAATTATCAGGAAGGGAATTCTGGCAAACCTGGAATCTGGACGTATTTGCAAACCTTTTTTGGCTGACGCTATTGGCTGGGCTTCTTGGGGGGTTGTATCCTGCATTACTGCTATCATCATGGAAGCCCGTCAAAGTTTTGAAAGGAAAACCTATGACGTCCAGGAAGTCTATCCTGTTGACAAAAAGCCTGGTAGTGGTGCAGTTTTCCATTTCGATATTACTGTTAATTGTAACCATCGTAGTATCGCGCCAAAGTGACTTCTTACGAAATGCTCCGCTTGGGTACGATAGAGAAAATATTATCTATGTCGATGTGGAGGGTACGGTCAATGAGAACTATCATGTAATCAAACAGCAGCTTCTCGATTTGCCTGGAATCCAGATGGTAGACCGGTCAAGTGAGGCACCTCATGCCATGGATTTTGAGATGATTGACCCATTTAAATGGCAGGGACAGGAAGAGAATCAGTTGGTTGGTTTTTATCCTACATCGGTCGGTTTTGATTTTATGGAGATGCTAGACCTCAAAGTGGTTGAGGGTAGAGCTTTTTCAAAAGCGCATCCAAGCGATACCATGGCATTTTTGGTTAATGAAACGGCTGTGGATGAAATGGGTATGCAGGACCCGGTAGGTAAATGGATCTCGGCCTGGGGGAAAAAAGGGAAAATCATTGGAGTACTCAAAGATTATCATATCAACTCTATGCATAAACCCATTCGACCCTTGATTGTAGACATAAAAGAAGACATTACTTTCGGAAAGATCATGATCAAAACATATCCCAGTCAGACTAAACAGGCGCTTGAAAGTATAGAAAGTGTATTTTCAGCCTTAAACCCCGAGTTTCCATTTGAGTATACATTCTTGGATCATGAGTATAATGCCCTATACAAGCATGAGGTATTGGTGTCCAGACTATCCAATCATTTCTCTATTCTGGCTACTATTATTTCCTGTCTGGGATTACTGGGATTAGCGATTTTCTCAGCCGAGAAACGCACCAAGGAGTTAGGAATTCGAAAGGCGTTAGGCGCCTCTATCAGTGGTATTGTGGCGCTCTTTTCCAGTGATTTTATGAAGTTGGTACTAGCTTCCACTTTCATAGCCATTCCTATAGCTTTTCTGGCCCTAAATCGTTGGTTGGAGGGTTTCGCCTATAGAATAGAGTTAGAGTGGTGGCTATTTGCTTTATGTGCATTGTTGGCTTTGGTGGTCGCATTTTTAACCATCAGTTTGCAAGCATTGAAATCTGCGAAAGTGAACCCTGCACAGATTTTAAGAAGTGAGTAGCAACATTCCCTTCGGAATCAAAATTCTTTTTTCATTGGTTGATTGGCTTACGACTTTCCTTTTTTATATTTAACGGTATAATTATCACCATCCGAAAGACGTAAAGTGTCAGATCCTAAACCAAATAGGAAAAAATCCAATGGGACATGGACTTGGACTGGGTTGATCGCAATTCTTGGAATTTTGATTGGCAGCCTGTTCAGAGGTGCATTTGAAGAATTAGGTTCGAATTTGTATAAGAGATATTTTACTACTGAAAGTAAAGAAAATTTAGATGATCCTCCGATATTAGAAATAAACCAGGATACTTTAAAATCTATTGATCATAAAGGTATACTACAGAAGAATCTCCATAAATTATTGTTGATTGGTGATTTTAGCCAAGCTGATTTGGAAAGGCGTAAGATTGCTTCTGACTGGTTACGTGGAACGTTAATGAGTTCTGCTAAGGTGACTCTTATAGATTATGATTCTACAAATTTTCCAATTAGTCTAGAGGAGTTCTTGAGAATTGCCCAAACTCGTACCTCCAATCTTGAAATAGAAGTAGTTTCCTACAGCCCTGAAAATCCTCCTTTCTACAATTTGGAAATTAGGTTAATAAATGAATATTGGTAAAAAATGCGAAACTTCTTTATTGCTTTATTTCTCACTACCTGCCTTGTGAATGGCAATTGTCAAATAGCTGATCTTTCTAATTCAGAAAGTCAAGCTCTGAAGATGCGGGCTGTTCAGAAAATCAAAGATCTCCAAAAGAAACTCGAGATCATTGCAAGTAAAAAATTCAGCTATGATCAAAAACTGGTATATTCTGATGGTGTAAAGGAATTATTCATCAATAGAGGTGAGGCAGTTTCTCCTTGTAAAAGAAGGCAATTTTGTGGACCGGTAATCATGCAAGTTTCCTCTTCAGTGAATAAAAAAGTATACCGTAGAAAACTCAGTGATTACCTTTTTAAACTAGCTAACCTGCCATATAGCAATGTGGAAATTACTTCGGCCAATACTTTCAATGTTAGTGAGATTTATGCAAGTGGTGTTGATGCTGATGGTGACTCATTGTTCACGGCTCATGTGGATTTTCAGCAGATGTTCAGGGCCTTCGGCAGCAATGGTGAATATCAGGCCCAACCAGATATTACTTCGAAAAAAGTAGAGATTCTATTTAAGAAAAAATCTAGTCCTATTGATGTCTCTTATAACGGTAGATGGATTGTTTATTTAGGAAATATTTCAATAAATCATACGGAACCATTTAGATGAAATAAAAATCATTTCAGTGAAAACAGCTTTAATTTTTATTTTCTATTGTGCAATTTCAAATTATGCCTTGTCCCAAGTGGTTGAGGATGTATTTGATAGTTCGTTAGTCAGCCAACCAGAGAATTTAATTCAAAGTTTGAATATCGTTTCGAGCTATCCAGATAGTACTTCTTTGATTCATGATCTATTTGATTTTAATAGCTTCCAAAACGGGACAATCACCGAGGAGGAATTCTATGGGTTTTATGCGGTTTTGAAAGAAATGAGATCGGAGAGCATCCAATTTGATGACCCT
>CAZZHO010000153.1:0-11247 GCA_964653795.1 uncultured Roseivirgaceae bacterium
TCTAGCTTCATTTTAACTCGTCTTTTTTGATTTATAAGTAGTCTAAATCGGTATAAGTATATACGTCAGAAAACTAATTGACCATCAAGATGTAGAGAAGTATAAATCGAATTTATCCTTATGAAGAAAGTTTTAAAATTTATTGCTGCCATCTCGATCCTCAGCCCATTTTACGCTATTGGTCAGCTAAAGACAACACAAGTGGATGAGCTATTCACAGATTGGGACAAATCAAATACTCCTGGTGCTGCAGTAGCAATTATTGAAAACGGCAAAATGGTATACTCCAATGGATACGGAATTGCCAATCTGGAGTACAAAATTCCAATTACCTCTAATACAGTTTTTCATGTTGCCTCCTTATCAAAACAGTTTACTGTTTTTGCAATTCTTTTACTAGAGGAGGAAGGAGAACTTTCACTAGACGATGATATTAGAAAGTATATACCAGAAGTGCCTCAGTTTGACAAGAAGATAACACTTCAACATTTGGCTTCGCATACCAGTGGGTTACGTGAACAATGGCGTCTGCTGGAAATGGGTGGATGGAGGCTGGATGATGTAATCACAACAGATCACATTATGGGGCTTGTTCAAAATCAGCAAGAGCTCAACTTCTCCCCTGGGGAGCGGTTCATGTATTGCAATACTGGATTTACGCTATTGGCAAAGGTGGTGGAAAAGGTATCAGGCAAGAGCTTTGCATCATTTGCAAACCAACGCATTTTCCAGCCATTAGGAATGAATAACAGCTTTTTCTATGACGATCATGAAAGGATTGTTGAAAATAGGGCGTACTCATATCAGACTGATGATGATGGGAAAATAAAGAAGAGTAACCTGAATTTCGCCACAGTAGGACCTACCAGCCTTTTTACCACAGTAAACGACATGAGTCTATGGGCCCTGAATTTTCAAAGTAAAACAATCGGCTCAGAAGAAATTTTCCGTAAAATGAATAAACCAACTACCCTAAACGATGGCACATCCGATACCTGGGCACTTGGACAATTCGTATGGAAACATGAAGGTATTGATATAATCTCTCATTCCGGTTCTGATGCAGGATACAGGACGTACTTTGCCAGATTTCCTGAGGAAAATTTTGCAGTAATTGTATTTACAAACTCCTCATCCAATAATGCCAATGATAAAGCTTTCCAAATCATGGATATTTATCTTGGGGACAGATATGAAGTTAGTGCTGAAAATAACTCTGAGCCGAAACTATTTGAGCCCGACCCATCAAAATTTATCAGTCTTACTACAACAGAACTTAAGCAATTTGAAGGAAAATATTAGGAAGCCAACGAGCAATATGATCGCAAAATATATCTAAAAAATGATACCCTTAGATACTTCAGAGCAGAAGGTAATGAAACGCCACTTGTGCCAAAGGACAAAAACAAATTTCAGATGCTCTATGATGTGTATGACGTAACGGTCAGTTTCACAAAGAACTTGTACGGTGAGGCTACAATGCTCGTAGAAATTGAAGACTTTGCGTTAATTGAGTTTATGAAATACCAGGAAACAGAATTAGCAAGTTTTGAAGGGACATATTACAGCAAGGAGTTAAAAAATTCCTATATCATTTCTTCCTCGAGTAGTAATTTAATATTGAAGCATCCAAGACTGGACAACATCTTACTGAAGCAGATCAATAAAAACTTTTTCTCCTCCTCAAACCGTAACTTTTCTGGTGTCAGATTTTATGGTAATGGCAATGATGAAATACATGGATTTGAGGCAACCAATGATGGTGTATGGAATCTTGAGTTTAGGAAGGGGTATAGAAACTAGAAGCCCTTTTGAAAAAAGTATTACAAAAGCCCTTTTCCCAGGGCTTTTTCACATAAGCTCAATATCTAATTGATGAACTTCATGATAAGTTCCTTAGCCAGTGATCTAGGATCTTTGCAGGTGCAATTGCTGAGGACTGTTACAAAAAGTCTTTCAGATGGAATATACCACGCCGTGGTAAAGAAACCATTTATCCACCCGTGATGGTACAATGCTTTGCTTTTTCCGGGATAATCTATTTGCCATCCATATCCATAAGGATAAGACTTATCTCCAACCACCGTTTCAGTATGCGCTTGTAGCAATATTTCATTACTCAGTATTTCACCTGAAAAAACCATCCGATTCCATCGCCAGAGATCTACAACTGTGGAAAGTAACCCTCCTGCTGCATATGGTTGACTCATACTTAGAAACCCTGCGTTCATAGGACGACCATTTTCTTCCTTATAACCCTTCGATCTATCAAGGATAATTTTCGAAGTACTTCCGTAGCGGGTTTTAGTCAACCCATATCTTACCAAAATCTCCTTTTCAATATATGTTTTGAAGCTTAGTCCACTGATAATCTCAATTACTTTTCCAAGAAGAACATATCCAGAATCATTGTATCTCCAAGATTCACCCGGTTGAAAATCAGGCTTTTCATCTTTGAAGTAACTGATGAGTTCATCTGTTGAAAAGTCTCTTTTCTGCTCTTCGGGTGTCCATTTTTTCAGTTCTGTGTAGTTCTTTATACCAGAGGTATGATTAAGCAGATGTTTCATCGAAATATTCTTGGCATTGGGGTAATCTGGAAGGTATTGATCCAATTTCTCCTCAATATCCAATTTCCCTTCCCTCTGAAGCTTTAGAATCGCAACCGCCGTAAACTGCTTGGTGATGGATCCAATCCTGAAGATATGATCTGGATTCAATGGAACCTTCAACTCCAGATCAGCATACCCAACTGAATGCTGATAAAGAATGGAATCTCCTCTGGCCACCAATACAGCAATTCCATATTTATCCCCTGACAGACTATTTACTAATGAATCTAGTTGTTCATCGCCCTGGGCTGCAACGCTTAAGGCAAGGGCGATCATAATTATTCCTACGAAATTTTTCATTTTTTAATAAAAAAGAAGGGGCCTCTCGGCCCCCCGGAAAACCTACCCTACTGAAACCTACCAACAATATCATTACCTACACTACCCAATGCGATTCGCATTAGATTGGTAACCAAGCCTCGGTTTTCACCATTCGATATCAGAACAATGGCTCGATTACTTTTGGGAAGGATACAGATCATAGCGCTAACCCCCTTATCACCGCCAGCACCAAATAAAGCGTATTCGTCATTTGGCAAATCATCAAAACGCACCCATCCATAGGAGAATTGGATTCCTGGGCGAGCTTCAACTTTCGAAGCAAAGTATTCTTCATACTTGGTATTTTGTGCGCGTGTCATTACACTCCGAGAGAATAAAATCAGATCCTCTGCGGTGGTGAGTAAATCATCTGCTGCACTTGGGCCATCTTTTGTTATTTCATATGGCTCATTTACGGTCTTGAATTCTCCTGCATATCTTTCTATTTCAACATCGTCCGACCAGCCTAGTTGAGTGTCATCCATATCTAGCTGATCAAACACATATTCATCTACAAGTTCGACAAAACTTTTCTTGAATTTATTCTCCAGCGCTTTTCTTAAATATTCATAGCCCTCGCCGGAATAAGTGACTTTGGTGCCTGGATCAGCATTGAATCTCAGCTTCTTTTTATCATTCATCCATCTCCAGTTATCAAAACCTGTTTGATGACTAAGTATGATGTGAGGTGTCAACAACTTCACTCTTTTGTCTCCTTTCAAGTCTGGATCCACCCAATACTTATTTAGCCTTTCGTCAAGGTCAAGTTTACCCTGTTCCATCAGACTAACAGCTAAATATGCAGTGACTGCTTTCGTAATTGAGGCTGTATTAAAAATTGAATTGTAGGCTGCTGGTTGATCATTCAATATCGTACCAACACTCAGGACTTGATTGATTGCTCCATGTTCGATCGTGGCGATAGCCACTCCAGGTACACCCATCTTATCCAACATTGATTGAATAGAGTCTTTGGATAAAATGGTCACTCCTGATTGTCCATTTACAAGCATGACCATCATGCTCATAATCATTCCTAGAAATATTCTTTTCATTTTGATTTTATTTTCCAGATTAGACAAATGGAAGCAGTACATCGGATAACCCAAATCGATGATAGACTAGTCTAATCCGGTAAGAAAAAAATATTTAAACCGGGTGCGCTGACGGGTCTTACTCTTAGCGTGTGAAGGAGTAGATATTCCGAATGGTATACTTCTCCGAATTTTCTTCACTGAATTCCTTCATCATGGTGAAAACATTTTCTCCAATCTGATAGGTATATCGAAGCTGCACTTTCTTGCCATCATCTATACCTTTCTCTGTTGCCACTATCTTCACGATCCCATCACTATTCTCTATACTGGAAATTGTTCTACCTTCAATTTTATTATTCGCTAAGTCAAGCTTCAACTTTTGCTTGAAGTTCATGTGTGGCTCATCTGGATACAGATATTCAATAGAATTTTTCTTACTCTTAAGCGTATTTACTTTCAAAGCTGCAGGTATTGATACCATTTTACCCGATCGGTAATCAAGGTATTTCAGTTCTCCTTCCCATTTTGGCGATTTCATCAATTCAAGAATGTACTCGGAGGTCAGTTTATTTTCATTTTCCACCAATTCATCCACCAAAGTAAGGTGAGGATCGGTTCCGTTTTTGATGTCCTCTTGGGTGTACCTGGCAATGAAGTCCGGTCTTATTCCTTGATCTTTCGCTTCGGGTCCCCCGGAAAAAAACTTGAGTGGAATGTCCACTTCCATACCCGAGTAAGGAAGATAGAAGAAGATGTATTCCCCGCCATTAATTCCTTGTGCATTACCCCCTGTTTGCGTTCCGATGAAATAGGCATTGTTCAATTCCTTTCCTCTTTTCATGAGAGTAAAGGTTGCGGAGACATTTGAAGAGCCTCCAAGAAAATACACCGTTCCATCAAAAGTTTTTGTCTTCGGTTGAATAGGGTCACATTGAAAGCTCTCTTCAAGTTCATAGAATTCAGCATCCAGAATTTTGTATTGATTCTCATTGAGCCCTGCAAAGATCCAGTTAGCCCAAGTATCAGAATAGGGCTTGAACTTAGGATCGGCTTTCAGCGTCCTTGAAAATACCCTTCTGTCGCACGCTATAGGCAAAGGTGTGAAGTAAGAAATTAGTTCATTGCCAATTTCCCCAAGTCCACCACTATTCCCTCGAAGGTCTACGACCAGGTTTTTAGTCTTTGCTGAATCAATTTTTTGAAAGGCGTTTTCAAGCCACGCCTTGTAGTCAAAGCCTTTCCACTTCCATGTGGCGAATGTACCAAGCTTCACAATCGCCTTATCATTTTCAAAGGATAGCAACCATTCCTCTGTATTTCTTCCTTTATACCTTGAAGCACGTTCTTCTTTGGACAATGTGTTCAGTTTATGTTCCGTGATCTTCCCTTCATATGATTCAATGGTGACGTTCAGGTCCCCCTCCAATCTAAAAAATAGATAAAAAAATAGGTCGAATGCTTCCCACCTATCCACTGTAAATTCATTGAGGGATAAATATTCATTGACAGGGCTCGTGTTACTTCCATCAAGTTTTGCAATTGTCCTAAGTGAATCCAGTACTTGCTTCACGGAGTAGTCATTGATGCTTACAATCTTGCCACCCTTTTTGATTCCCAAGTCCCCACTCAGGTTTTCGGTCACAATGAACTCATTGTCAATGATGGTAAACCCCAGTGGGAAATAGATCGATCCTCCAAACAGTCGGCTCCGAATAGATTTTTTCATGTTCCAGGGATTCACGTAGGTATGCCCACACCTTAACTTTTTCATTGCCTGTGCTAGTTTAATTGTCCATTCAGCTTCGTCCAGGTCACCGTATACATCTGTCCTAAGGTCCAAAAACAACTTATCAATATCGGATTTCGAATTGTAGCGATAAGCGCCTGGATGTATTTCCTCAACTATCTCTTCAAGAAAACCAATGTCTATCAATAGGCTGTCCCTATCGAGTTTTTGTGGTTGAGTGAAGGAGGCAAATGAAGTGATTGTGAGTAGCGAAATCAGGAGGTTTTTCATGGTTTATCTATTAGCAACCCCATAACCCCACAATACGTCATTTGGATTGATCTGGAAAAGTAAATTGGTAGTCGAATTCCGTGGGTTTGCTTACACAAGCACTAAAAAAGAGGAAATCGAACAGTACAATGAAAACTGAGATCTGCCATCTTAACCAGCCTATTTCTCCAATCTTAAATTTACCTGCGAAGGGGTGATCTGATTGAGTGACCCTATTAATTCTGGCAGGAACGACTCAAACGACCTGTAGCTTTCATCCGCTTCGTATTGTTTAATAAGCTTCTCAAACTCGGGGAGGAAAACAAAATCCAAGCTGTCCGTATGATACTCCCTTAATTCTCGTGCCCAAGTGGTATTTCCGCTTCTTTCAGCCAACCTTATTTCACCTAATCGCACAAGATGCTCTGCCATGCAATCAAACCAGTTTCCGTAATTCTGCTTAGTCATGACTGCCTGTAGTTCAGGAGTAAATAGATGTCTGTGCTGATTGAAGAGTTCCTGATTTTCTTCTTTAAGCAGGATTGGATTCACAAAAGCATGACCGAATTCATGATAGGAATTTCTTAAAATAAAGTCCTTGTTATCAAAACCAAAGTAGGTGTATGTATTAGTAATGCTATCCTTTTCAACGGGTAAGGAAGCACTAATAACCTGATAGATCTGCATCCCATCAGAAGTGTAGACATAGGGTCCGATCCCTCTTTGACCATATTCTCCTCCTGTAGGCATCTCTGGGGCAGGTATGATGGTGAAGCTTAGTTTTTCTTCTCTATAAAAGGACTCTATTAACTCAATGAAGTTATCAGAAGGCAGGTTATTTCTGACCTCCTGGATAGCTCCTTCATAGAAATCTCCATTTTCAACCAAAAATGAATCAAAATTCGAGTCTTTATATAAATCAGCAAGTAAAGAGATCCATTTCTCAAACACTTTCTCTTGACCTTTATAAGGAGAATTCTCCAAAGGGTGCTTAAATTCTGTACTAGGGAAATCCTCCAGATACAACAAAACCTCTGTCAACTCATCGAAGTAAAACACCTCATTTAATAGTAGGCTATCAGAAAACTCGATTGCAGGATGATCTTTGTAGGGTTCAAAATGTTTCTGCGCTGCTACTGCCATTGGCCGGGTTGGATATTCTCCTGGCCATACAAACAATTCTACAGCATGAGATAGATGTATAGCCGGATTGGAAAGTACCTGAATTCTCTTAACCTTGGATTCGGAGGTTGTATGAATTACAAAATCCGATTCACGCCGACTCTTTCCGCAACCCAAAAATAGAATAACGACAATACCAGAATAGAAAAGCACAAGCAAAACTCGAGGCATAGACATAAGACTTCCATTTGTGATAAACTTCAAATAAATACAGCAAGCACTGCAGCCATTAGTTCGATTACCCAAATAATTGCTTGTATACCGTTAAAATGGATAGAAGATATTAAGCCGATAATTCCCTACTACTCCAGTAAGGAGATATTTCAGATCTAGGATAGATAAAATAAGTTGAAATACACAGCAAACTATTTACAAGCCTATTTAAATACCGGAGTAGCAGTATCCTGTCTACCTGTGAAAAGTGTCCTTTGAAGAACCCTATCTAAATACTCCCCATGGCCATTGTTGGTCAATAATACATATCCATATCTTTTTTCAGGATTAATACAAAACCTAGATTCAAAATCCCCATTGCTTCCTTCATGATGATAGAATCTGCCGAAGGGCGAATCTTCGATTTCAAAGCCAAGTGACCAAAACTGTTTATCACCACCATAATTCATTACCCACGGCTCAATCTCAACATGGGCCTTTAACATCTCTTCATACTGTTGGGCGGATAGTCCCATTTTGTTCAAAATTCCAATAGAAAAACGGGAAAGATCTAGTGCTGTTGAATACATACTCCCTGCCACCCACGGTTCATGGTGTACTTCCCAGTACATCGGAAATTGCTCAAGATGACCAACAGCAATTTCAGATGCAAAACTAGCGTCAGCGGTATGTGAACTTTGCGTCATCCCGAAAACATCATAAACCTCGTGTTTCATTACCGTGTGAATGTTTTTTCCGGTGACCTTTTCCACTACCCTCATCAAGTATTCGTATGCTTCTCCTGAGTAGAAATGCCCATCACCTGGGTCTCCAATAAACTCACCCTTTTCTTCATTCTCCCAATCTCTTGGACTATTCCAGAGCCAATTGGGTAAGCCGGTCTGATGTGATAGCACAAGTCTGGCCGTGATTTTTTTATGTCTTGGATCATGGGAGATGCTTTTGAATGGTAAGTATTTAGAAAGAGGCTGATCCAAGTCCAGCATGCCTTTACCCACAAGCCGAAGGACAGCAAAAGCAAAAATGGGCTTGGATACTGAGGCAATTTCAAATCTTGTTTTCTTAGAAACTGGTGTATTAGTGGTTGAATTAGCGACCCCATATTGCTGCTCGTAAACTAAAATTCCGCCTTCAATAATGGCCAGGCTCACTCCGGGTATCTGATAATAATCTTTGAAAGCATTTACCACCACATCTAAGTGTTCCTCATCAATCTCCTCACCTGTACTTAGTAACCCCCTTACAGGAATGAGAAAGTCAGGCTTTTCAACTACTGAAAGCCCTAATTCTGGGAGTCTATTGATCTTATCTTCTACTGCAAATACGACAGATTTTGATTCATCAACTCGCTGTATATCCCATACCCCATTCCTCTCAGCTGTCCTTAGCATTGGTTTCACTTCATAGTTTCCAATAGGGAGATCTTTGCTAAAGCGTCCCACAGAATCTAAGAGAGCGGTTGTCCAGAAGTTTCGATTTTCCATTGACTCTATTAGGACTTTTGAAGGTAATTTTCTCGCAGAATCACCATCTTGCCAAACCACTGACCCTTCCGCTAACCCGAAAGAAGTTTCCTCCGGCAGCAAAACGATATCACCTAGTCTAGAAGGTATTCTATCCTTAAAACCGCCCTGAGTCCATTCATAGTACCCTACTTCCTCTTCCATTTGGTCAACATCATGGACGTAGTGATCAAGTCCAAAAGTGGAATAGGCGTTTAAATCTACTGGAGCCTTGACTCGCCATTCGTAAATGGTTTGATTCCCAATTCTTTTGACGGCCACTTCAAAATGCTCTTTCTGAATGGACTCATGAAATGGATCCCAACCATTCGGAGCGTAAACAAGATCTTTTCCGTTCTGATTGCCAAACAATACAATTACTCCCGAGCCACGATCCATGTGATGATCAAAATCTAAAAATAGGAGATGACGATCCTCTCTTCGCTCCCAGTCTCGTCTGTCACTAGGGTCAATCACGTGAGAATCGTCTATCACCTTCAAGGAAACGTAAAGGAAATTGCTTAATGAATCGTAGCATGTCTTGAAATATGCTTCGTAATCATTTTTCACTCCGTTCCCGACTCGATACTCAAGTGCTTCTGGCCAATCACTCAAGTCACCATCAACCTTGATGAGGTTGTGGGTTAAATAAGAGTATGAGGTAGCGCCATTATGAGCTGTGGCAGCAAAGCAAAAAGAAAAGACAATTGATATTGCCTGAATAAGCCTGATCATGGATGAATTATGGTTTTAGTTGATAGTATTAGCGCCGCTGGTCCTATGTTCCAAACCTCTTTCCTCGGAGGCTATCCTCAACGGCACCACAACCAAATAAACAGGGTTAGGAAGGGCGCGACTATTCGTATCCAATTTTTCTTTAGCACCATTCCACTTTTCCATCCATTCACAAAGGATTCATTCATCTTTTGACACAAAACCTAACTTTTTGAGCTTAGATGATTCTTCCTGATACTTTTGAGGAGTTAGTCCGAAGTATGATTTAAATGTTCGAGTGAAATAGGAATGATTGGAATAACCTATTTGCAAAACCACATTGGAGATGGATTCCCCGGATTCAATCAAAGACTTTGCATACCAAATCTTTTTGTTGATATGATAGTCTGATGGCCCCACTCCTACTATAGACTTGAATAGTGTCCTAAACTTGGATTCGCTCATGGCCGCAATCTCCAATAGTTCCTTCATTCTTATTTTCTTCCCGGGGTTTGAATCCAGATAGCTTTTGGCCTCTTCGATGGCTTTTATATCCTGATTATTTATCGGTGATTTTAAATCATCTTCCAACACAAAACCCTTGAAATAAAGGCTCAATATTTTATAGGCACAACCTTGCAAATACACCTTGTTTATTTGACCACTTCCATAGATCGCATTAAATAGATCATGTACTTCATCGGCCAGTTGGTATCCTATTTCCCTGAAAAAGAAAAAGTCTTCTCCACTTTCGAATGTTTCCTTCAGAAGTGGTTCGCTAATGTCTATGTGTTGTTGCAACCACCCTTTATTAACTATAAATGATACAAATCTGGCATCAGTATCTGGAATGTACTCGGCCGATGAGACGTAACCTGATGATGATAAATAGGAGCCTGTAACCAACTTATTTTCCTCTTCAGCCTTCAGGAAAAGTTTGGCAAAAGAATCAATATGAAAATCCAATATTAGTAAATCATCATCATCTGAGCCATCTCTGATAACATCCATAGGCTCTTTTATTTCAATTGCCACTCCATAAATTGAAAGATGTTCATTGAGAGATTCGCCAAACAAGCTACCCTGGACTGCCATACTTGATACTTGTAAAAAATTAGGTTTACGATTACTCGAAACTTGCTGACCAATCTGATCAAGAATATCTCCTGCGTGTTTTATTGAATACTTAATATTTAGTCGGCTCAATGCTCTATGCTTTTCTGTTTTTCCATTAGACAGAGATATTCACAGATAGTTGCAGATTGATTTATTAGCATTAATGGATTGTGTACGGAATCTAACTGATGATTCTGAGCTCTCTCCGTCAATACCTCTTTAAATGAATATCATAGGCCTTTATCATGAATTAGTCCTAATTCATAAATCATTAGTCTATTTCATTTTATCGAATTTGCCAAGTGTGATTTCTTATCTCAGGAGTCTGCTTCAGCGTCGAATAATAGAAGAAGGATTTATGATAAAGGACTCATCTTTTCCGAAAGAATTGAGAAATTCTCACAAGGACAATACACCCTCAATTGGTTAAGGTAGTTGTACTAAGAAATTCACTTTGGGTATCAACCGGAAATAAAAATGGCTTAGCCACTATTTCTTCCTTTTCCGGGGAAAACAGGCTATCCTCAATGGCGTCCACTTTCTTCTCCTGAGCAGATGTGACGGCTATGGGTAGCGCAACCACAAGCGTCACA
>CAZZHO010000154.1:0-11200 GCA_964653795.1 uncultured Roseivirgaceae bacterium
ACCAGTGGATAGTCGGTCAAGTCGTGATTAAAGTCTTCGGGGGCTCCGGTCATCAACCAGCTCTCCTCGTTGTGGCAGTCGATACAGTTAGTGCCAAACCGGCCTTCGTGCACATCTTCATGACATGAGATGCAATCCTGCTGGCCAATACCATTTTGATCCTGGAAAACCAACAGCGGCTCACTGGTTTGATCATGGCACTCGAAGCAGCTTACATCCTGATGTTTGCCCTTTAGGATGAAATCAGTCTGATCATGATCAAAGGCTTGCTGACCAATGAAAGAAGTAAATGACTCCACCTCATGGCACTGCATACAATCACCTGGTAATTGCTCGTTGTGCACATCTTCATGACATGCTATACAGTCGTTGAAAGCGATATCCGCAAATTCTTGAAACTCCTTCCCATTGCGGGTGGTTATCGGATGGCACTCTATACAATCCACTTCTATGTGCCGACCTCTTAGTGGGTACTCGGTATCATCATGATCGAAGAATGGAGCGGGTCGGAAAGCTTCAATATCATGGCAGCTTGCGCAATCTTCATTGTTGGCAATGGTTCCCTGGTGAAAGTCTTCGTGACAAACTTTACAATCTTCCACCAGTCCCAGGAATGTGCCTTCTCTTCCGGCTATCTCTTCATCTAAAATGAATTCTGGCTGGTGGCACTCCCGACATTCTATTACCGCGTGCTGACCTTCGAGTGTGTAGGTGGTGAGATCATGGTCGAAGTTATCTTCATCGAATCGCATCATGTCGAAATTTTTACCATGATGCTCACTGTGGCAGTCAGCGCATTCTTTTGCCCGAACTTCCTGACTGGAGTGATACCCTCTGTTAGCGTCTAGCAGTGACTGAATGTCTTCATGACAATCCAAACACTTAGCCGAGGAGGGCTGTCGATTTCCTAAATCATGGCATTGGGTACAGTTACCCATTCCTTCCAGCTCAGCATGAGCATCTGTAAGCTCGCCTGGAGATATCTGTCCTGTAGCGCCTATGGACCCGAAAAGACAACATATGATGATATAGTAATTTCTAATTTTCAAATCATTAATGGTGTTTTTTCATGATATGTCCAAAACGTCTTGTGATCTGCACGCCGGCTGCTTGCAAAAACTTTGAAGGCAGCTCACCGCCAGCGAAAATGTAGATGAGATCGTTTTCTACTTTCCTGGTGTTTTCTCCCTCTTTCAATAGGATGTGATCATCATCAATGGAGACCACATTAGAGTTGTAGCTCATTTCCAACTTTCCTTCCTCGATGGCCGCTAGTATTTTGTCTCTGTTCTTCGGTTTCAGTCTGGAAAACTTGTCTTTACGATAGGAGAGAAGCACTTCATTGTCCATCATCAGCAGCATGGCCGATTCCACAGCCGAATCACCGCCACCTACTACGACTATATTCTTCCCGGATATCTGTTCTGGCTCAAGGCATCGGTAAGCTACCTTTTGCTTGTCTTCACCTGGTACATTGAGCTTTCTGGGGCTTCCCCTGCGGCCTGTGGCCAGCAGTACGTGGTTGGTGATAATGTCTTCACTATCCGCCACTTTTACTTTCAGCGTACCATCTGGCATAGGTATGATGCTGTCTACCTTAGTATTTTCCCGGATAGAGACGTCATTTTTGGCGATGGCGTCATTCCACACCTGTAGTAACTCATCCTTATTGGTCGTGCGCAACTTCACTTTTCCATACAAAGGCAAATCCATGGGAGAGGTCATGACCACTTTTGCCCGTGGATAGGTATAAACTGTCCCACCCAGGGATTCCTGTTCTAATGTTACCGTTTTGATGCCATGCTTCTTGGCAGTTAAAGTGGCTGAGATACCGGCAGGTCCAGCACCTACTATCACAGCATCCAACACTCCCTCTTTTTTAGGCTTATCACTTTTGATGATGTTTTCCATGGCCATCTGGCCCTGCTCCACAGAGTTTTTGATGAGACCCATGCCGCCCAATTCTCCTGCGATGTAGATACCCTTCATATTGGTTTCAAAAGACTCGCTGACATGAGGTAAATCCACACCTCTTTTCTCTGTTCCTATACGGAGACTAATGGCTTCTACGGGGCATGCATGAAAGCAAGCGCCATGACCCACACATTCTGAGGCATTGACCACTGTCACTTTTCCATCTACCATGCCCATGATGTCTTTTTCTGGGCAATCAGCGATGCAGGCAGCGCTGCCAATACAGGTATTGAGGTCAATGTAAGGGTGGAGGGATACCGGCTCGTGAAGTCCTTCTTCCTTAGCTATGGCCACTTTCTTCAGGGTCTCCTGAGTCTGCTTTTTATGCTTGCGCAGGTAAACCCAAACAATACTCCCGCAGATGAGGAACACAAGGCCATAAGTCAATATTTGTTCTACTATCAGTGCCATTCTAAAAAATCCAGGTGTAACCAAAAGCAATTGCAACTCCTACATGCATGACCACCACTATGAGCATGATCAAGGCAAATGGAAGGTGGGCAACGTGCCAGTACTTAAATATTTTTTGCATGGACTGGAGCCTGACAATGCGACTGGCCAGATTGATCTCTTCTTTCACCATGGATAGGATTGAGTTGCGCTCGTGAGATTTGATACCATTTGATTTGAGCTTCTTTTTGATGGTTCCCAGTGCTTCTCTTTTTACCAAAAACCTGGTCCAGAATGAAGTGTGCTTTGCAGCTCTTTCACTGAATTCATTGATCAATCGGATGAGTGCCTGATCCACTTTCTCGTTGGTTTCCAGTGAGATAGCCAAGTCTCTTTTTACTTTTTTCACCTCATCCAAACTCATCTGACGTCCATCGATGGTATGTGGGATTTGGATGTAAATGAACCGGCCAATCACCCCACTGATCACAATCGCTACCATGCTCCAGAAAGCAATAGATACAATCCCTCCGAATTTGAAAGCTGTGTGAAAAAGGACCATAATGGGGCCTAGCGTACATAGAAAGATATGAAACTCCAGCAGGTACTTCATTCGGATGAACCTGCCCATGAAGTTGTACCGCTTTCTCAGGATGTAGATCACCACCCCAAAAAGGATGAGGAAAGTGCCTATTACACCCAGCCCTTGCCCAAAGAGTCCGCTGGGTTTGAACCAATCATGGCTATCCAGATAGAACCGATCTTCCTGCGGTGTAGCATAATACTCGAATCCGACTATAGCTAAATAGAGGGTAATGGCTATGGTAATAGCCGCCATGCTACCGATATATACTTTATGTACTGCCTTCGTCACGACTGATTCAATTGTGTTTTCAACTTCGCTTGAAACTTAGGTTTGGCCTTCTTTAGAGCTTCTTGCTTTCCAGCTAGTATGTTATGTTTTCGGTGTTGGATGTAAGCAATGGAGCTGATGATGATGATGGCTGTGACGACCATGTATACCCAATTAGGAATCGGCACAGGGTCTCCGGCAGCATAGGAGTGCAATCCGGATAGGTAATAGTTTACACCGTAGTAGGTCATGATAACTGAGGCCAATCCAAAGATGGTGGCGACATTGTAGGCGAAGGCGCCATAAAGCTTGGGTATAATACGCATGTGTAAGATGAAAGCATAGACCAGGATGGTCACGAGCGCCCAGGTTTCTTTAGCATCCCACCCCCAGTAGCGACCCCACGACTCGTTGGCCCATATTCCCCCCAGGTAGGTGCCGGTGGCAATCATGATGAGCCCGCCCATCAAGGTCAATTCGCTGAGGTAAGACATTTCCTTCACGATGCGATTGACGCGACCCTTGTTGTGGTGGTTGAGAAACATGAATAGGAGCAGGTTGATAATACCAATCACTGCTCCTAACATCAGAAATCCATAGCTTCCGGCTTCTAATGAGACATGAATCGTGAGCCAGTAGGACTTTAATACCGGTACCAGGGGTGTGATCTCCGGGTCCATATGACTCAGAAGAGCTACTAGTAACACAGTAGCGGATAATATCAAAGTTGCGGCCAGTCCTCCCAATGATTTTCTGGTGAAGATCAAACCGGCCAGGACAGTGGTCCAGGCGATATATATCATGGATTCGTATCCATTGCTCCAGGGTGCTCTCCCTGATACATACCACCTGACGCCAAGCCCCATCGTATGAAGAATGAATCCTAGCAAAAACAATCCAAACAGGACAAAATATGGCCATTGGAGTTTGGCTTTGGGTCTGAATACTGATACGAAAAGTAAGGTCAGGAATGACAAACCCAGAAATGCATACAATGCCCCCAGTCGGTTGAATACTTTGCCCTTATTGAGGGCAATCTCAGCGTTGATTTTAGTATCAGAAGGATATACGGCACTACCTGCGTCTTTTTGATAGGCAGTGAGTTGTTGCAAGATTTGATTGGGTGCCGCATAATTTCCGGAGATCAGAGATTCTCGAAGCGCTCCTTTATAATTCTCGAAAAATTGATCAGTAATGTCTTTTTCAGCTTGTGCATGCTGATGTCCGTGATGTCCACCACTTGCCAGCCAGGTGTTGTTTTGATCACCTCGTTCAGGAATGAACCGAAATAATCTGCCTGAGAAGACCATGTTCATGATGTTGACACGCTCGTCAATCTTCATCAGCTCTTTTTCAAAGACCCCTCTGTCAATGGGCTCTAATCTGTAGGCCCTTTGGACTTCATCCCGAAGTAAATAAGAGCCGTCTTTCGCGAAAAAATCTTTGTAACTGGCGCGGATACCTTCTACGCCCAGTCGCTCTTTGATGCTGTTGTGCTTGCCAAGCTTGATCATGGGTACATCCAACCATTCTCTTCTATTGGCATACATGCCCAGCACGATTTGGTCAGCATTCATATCGAGTAAGGACTCCTTCCTGGCTACTTTTCGCAGGATTTCTCTGGAAAGTGTATGCATGGGTTTCATTCTGCCTCTGTGGTCTTGCACCACCACTTTACTGAACATTTCGGCATGTAGGGCATCGATCTCATGGATGCTATGTCGGTGATCAATTACTTTCTGAGCCTGGCTCTCAACTGTGGAAAGCAGTAAGAGTGCTATAAATGCTGCCGCATGCCGCATTTGCTTCAATGACATGCGGACTTGATAAAACCTACTGGACTTTGAAAACAATGACAGTACCATCCCCAATGTCAGCATGAAATAGCCAACATATGATATCCAGGTGCCTAACCGATCATGGTTGACACTTAAGTAGGTGCCCAATTCATCTCTGTCAAATGAAGACTGAAAAAACCGATATCCATCATAGTTCAGGATGTGGTTCATGTAGATACGAAAATCTCTTTGGACCCCTTTGCGCGTGTCAACAAGCTGTACTTCGCTGGCATAAGAAGCGGCATTGTCCGTACCAGGGTAGCGTTCCATTTGAAAGTCGTAAAGCTTGATAGAGAAGGGAAGCTGCTTGTTTTTGGCGCCGTAGGAGACACCAAGCATCACATTACCGAATTGTGCACTGGCCATTTTTCCAGGCATTCCCTTCTGGCCATAGACGGTGAGGTTCTGCGTTTCCCCATTGGACTTTATCTCAAGGTTTACAGCCGTCAGGCTTTCTCTTTTGACTTTGCGGTCACTGGAGACCACTTCCACCGAAGCATTGGGATGGAAGTCACCAAATACGAACCGATCCCGACCATCGGAATACAGAGAACGTAAGACAAGAGGATGCAGAATGTCGCCGCCAAGCAAAGTATCCACTTGCTGCGTCGCCATAATCCTTTGGCTCAGAGAACGGTCCGATTGGAAAAAAAGGCGGTTTTCATGGTATTTTAAGTTGATGGCGCCGGGTATTGCCTGCGCTGTAAAGTTGAATAGGGTATTGTGGAGGCGTCTTTTCTCTCCTTGTGAGATGAAGTATTCTTCCCGTCCATTTTGGCCCCCAAACACCACTTTGACAATAGGCTTGCCGTCATTTTCAGGAATGAGGCTTTGACTTGGGTTGGGAATAAAGTCTGTGACTTTCACTTCAATCAACTGGTTACCCACCAGGTAAGATTCTTCAAAATCGTTGTTGCCCAGGGAAGCAAAAAGCACTTCTTCATCAAATTCGTATCGGCTTTGGCCATCACTTACTTTGAACTGCAGGTAGGTTTCAGCAGAAAGAAATTGGTTGCTGGCAGCATTTTCCCGGATGTGCATGATCCCTTCAAAACCGAAGTAACGTGTTGCGGCGGCTCCGGCAAGGATTACGATGATCGCAGCGTGGAAAGCGAGCAATGCCCACTTCTTTTGCTGGACCATTCGGAATTTGATGATGTTGGCAATGATGCTGGCTCCAAACAATCCGAGGAGGATCGAGAACCAGGGTGCTTTGTACACTACCTTCTGAGCGGCGCTGGTACCAAAATCGTTCTCGATAAAGGTGGCTACGCCTATGCTAATGGCAAAGAGCAAGATGTACATCCCTGCTGCCCTGGAATTGACTAATGAAAAAATGAATTGCTTGGCTACACTCAAAAAATCATTCATAATGCCTGTCTTTTTCGGCGACAATGCTGCCGAGACGAACGTGATGAGCAAACGGTTGCCTGAGTATTAAAATTTTAAATGACAGCCTTAAGCAGGCTTTATGTAACGATTTGTCTACTGAATAAAATTTATTCCATCCCCGAAGCAACGCTTTTTCCAAAGTCTTCGTCTTGGGAGCGATACCATTATAGACAGGTTCTTAGGTAGTTTAGTAAGGCAGCCTCCTCTTTGGCGAGTTGGGAGGCTGCTTTTTTCATTTTCTGACCTCAACTGAGATAGTCAGGCAACGTTTCTGATCATGTTGACGTCCTGTCAACAAAACATCACCTATCATTTACCAAACTTAAAACCTGAAACCTTGAACTTAATTAGAATTCAAACTACGGTAATCCTCACCAGCGCCTCTATAGTACTAGTAGCCCAAAGTCGAAAGATCGATTCTCTTCAAAGCCTTTTAAGTGAAAGCGAAGGAATTGAAAAGATTTCACTACTCAACACGATAGCAGAGGCATTGCCAACTTCGGATTCTGCAAAAATTTTGTCCTACGTGGCCGAGTCCGCTACTCTTTCAAAAGAGTTGAAATACACTATTGGAGAAATTGAAGCATCATATGCCCTCGGCTGGTATTACGCTCGTTCATCCAAATTTGAAAAAGCCATCAACCTGGCAAAGACCAGCCTGAAGAAGGCGGAATCGGTCAATTACAGATATGGGGTTGGCAAGCACAATACCTTGATAGGGGTTTCTCTGGAGCGTCAGGGTAAATACAAAGAAGCTCTGTACTATGATTCTCTTTCGCTATTCATAGGGCACGAGGTACAAGATACAGCTCTTATTAGTTCTTCTCTCAATAACCTCGGATCTGCTTTTGAATCTCAGGGCTTATACGAAAAGTCACTGGAAGCCTATGTCCAGTCATTGGAACTTGCTGAAAATGGGAGGAATGAAGAATTAGAAAGTGCTGTCAGTAATAATATCGCCGGTTTGTATACCAATATGGGTGATTTAGAAAAAGGTCTTGAGTTTTTTTTTAAGAGTCTGGCAATTGATGAGCGTGTCGGAAACGAGGAAGGACTTGGACAAACGCTTCTTAACATTTCATTGGTATACTATTACATGGAGAATCTTGAGGAGTCTTTGAAAAACCTCAAGAAAGCAGCGACCATGATGATGAAAATCAAGAGTCAACTGTCTTTGGCTTACGCCTACAATGGGCTAGGAACTATCTATAGCGAAATGGAAGAGCAGGATTCGGCATTAAGCTATCTACTGAAGGCGGTAGTGCTAGGGGAGGAGCTTGGAATAAAGTCGGAGCTGTCTCGCAGTTACAGCCTGGTGGGGTTAATCTATGATTCGAGAGGGGATGCAAATGGCGCCATTGAATATGGTATTAAATCTCTGTCGCTTGCCGAAGATATTGGGAATCCTGAGGACATAGCGGTCTCCAATATCAATTTGGGTAAAATTTATTTTAAGCATGGTAAAATACTCATGGCCAGAAAGCATATTCAGGCAGGTACTACGATTGGTGAGAATATAGGCTTTGCAATTGCTGTGAGAGATGGGTTAGAACAGTTGGCTCGTATTGAGGCTTTTTTGGGAAATCACAAAAAGGCCTACGTTGCTTATGTAAGCTTCAAGGAGATCGCAGACAGCTTAAATAGTCAGGAAAATACCAGAAAGGTCACCCGATTAGAGGCAGATTTTGAATTCCAGAAGGAAAGAGATTCCGTGCGTTTTGAAAATGAAATGCAGCTTTTGGCAAAAAATCAGGAAATTCAGTTGCTCGAAGAACAGAAGAAAGTCAGTAGGCTATTTTGGTTGTTGTCGATAATTGTTGTCTTGGTGATTTTGGCGGTGTTTTTCTTTGTGACCAGAACAAGGGTAAGACTTAAGACTCAGGAGGCTCAGAAGCTTAAAGAAATTGGGGAATTCAAAGAAGCGATGACGGGGATGATCGTCCATGACCTAAAAAATCCCCTAGCTGTGATTATGGGTATGGAATCTGAGCAATCCAAAACCCAAAGCATGGCGAGGCAAATGCTGGTACTAGTCAATAATATGCTGGATGTTCAAAAGTTTGAGAAGAAAGAAATCAAGCTCAATATCAAATCCGTCAATCTTTTAAGTCTGGTCGCAGAGTCGATAGATCATATTGCATCCTTGGCAGAAAAAAAGAATCTTCAAATTGAAACTGAGATTGCCGCCGCACTTGTGGTGGAAGTAGACGCTGACTATATCCAGCGAGTGTTTATTAATTTTTTAACTAATGCCATTAAGTACTCTCCGCAGAATGAAAAAATTCATTTGATGGCAACTTCCCAAGATCGTATGGTACAGGTGATGATTGTCGATCACGGTAAGGGCATCGCACCCCAAGATCAGGTACATATTTTCGAACCTTACGAACAGATAGATCCGCAACAATCCGGAATGAACATCTCGACAGGGCTGGGGCTGGCTTTTTGCCAAATGGTACTGCGTGCACATGGAACGGAAATCATTATTGATTCGGAATTGGGTAAGGGCAGCACTTTCTCTTTCCAGCTACCATTGTCTACAGCCAGCTTCGGGGCTGTGAAGCAAAGTGAAGAAAAACTGGTGCTGACGGATGAGGAGAAACGATTCGTATTAAGTGCCATCCCGAAACTACGTGCTTTGGAGCTCTATCAAGCTGTAGAAATAGAGGAAGCCCTGGAGCCAATGTCTCAATCAGATAGCAAAGCCATTGAAAAATGGGTAAATGCGGTGCTGGCAGCCGCCTATGCCGGCAATCAATCTCACTATGAAGAGCTAATGGCCGAAATCGAGGGATAAAACGTAATTAGCTACAAAGGCTTCATATAGGCAAGCCACAAAATGTACTTTGAAGGTAACTGTAAGGGTTAGGCTAGGATAAATAATACTTTTCAATAAAGTGGAAAATATGGCTTTGCTCACCAAAGCAATTAAAGTGATGTGTTCTAAATAGACTTCCTCCTAATAACCTATTAACCAGTTAACTTCTTTCTATGAGTAATACACTTTCTAAGACTGGAAAATGATTGAATATCTCCAAAGTTTGCGACTTGACTCAACTACCACTCTACAATCGCCTCCCTCAAATCCACTTCCTGATCGATATTCAATTTCTTCTTCAATCGGGACAAAGCCGTTCTTGCGCTTCCAGGTGAAATGTTCAGTAGACGGGCAATTTGCTTATTGTCCATCCCAAGTTTTACGTAAGCGCAAAGCTTTAAGTCTTTGTGAGTAAGATCCTGGGCGGTAGCATGTACTTTTTCAAAGAAGCTGGGGTGAACCTCTTCAAAATGGATCTTGAAAGTTTCCCAGCTGTCATCCAGGTCCAGGTGGGTGCCGATCCTTTTCTGTAATACTTTCAACAGCTTATTGGCCTCTTCAGCCTCATCCGGAACATAGATCTGGAGCTCCTCTAAACTTCCTCGGAACTCCTGCATCAGACCATTCTTCTCAACGATCAACATCGAGGTGGCACTTAGCTTCCGGTTTTTCAGGTCAATTTCTGATTGTAGCAACTCCTTGATGGATTCTCGCTGTTCGGCAATCCTTAAAGCCGTGTTCATCCTTGCCGTAAGCTCTACGAAATCAATTGGCTTTCGCACATAATCCACAGCTCCCGAATCCAACGCAATTTGCAGGTCTTCAGATGTGGTCATTCTGCCAGTAGCCATGATCACGGGTATGTCGTGAGTTTCTGCTTGGTTCTTCAATTTTCTAATGGCCTCAATGCCGTTCATTTCTGGCATTTCCCAATCCATCAATATCAAATCCGGCTGCGTTTTGGTGGCCACTTCTATTCCCATTTTCCCATTACCAGCATTGATAATCCGGAAATGTGGCATTTTGACCTTAATCTGTTCAGCAATTCCTCTAATGACCTCTTGCTCATCATCTACGATCAATAATTTTCGCTCTCTCATGTGAATTAGGTTGAAGGTGAAGGTAGCTGAATTTCTTTTTTAGCGAATTTGAGTCATTAGAGAAAGCTGTTTTTTACAACCTAACAATATATAAACTATATGCACTGTAACACTTTGTCTACGATTTACCTAATCGGTTTGTAACGCTTTGTCTACAGCAACTAAGCCAGCCCAGATAGCCTGTATTCTAGCTTTGTAGCGGAATTGCCATCAATAAGTATTTAAATAATGCATGTCTGTCTATGAAATGTTAAAAAAACATAGACAATGAAGGCAACCCTTCTGAAAAGGTCTCCGTCTCGGCGGAGATTTTCGAGGAAATCAGCGAAATGGAAAACCACAGACCAAAATTCTAAATTATGAAAGTAGTACAGTCACCTATCCGGCTACATCTGCCTTTAAGAACAATACGCTGGATGATCTTGCCGGTCATCCTATTGTTGTTCAGTGCTGTAAATGTCTATGCCCAGACGGACACAGATATGGACGGCATTAACGACGACATAGAACTGCTGGAAGGCACGGATCCGAATGATCCTGCTGATACGCCTGTTGATCGATTATTCAACGTCTCATCTGTAACTGCATCAAGTCGATTTGCTAATTCACCCGAGGTTAATCTAAGGATTGAGGCGGGATTATCTGCCACACCCACCGGGAGCCTGTCGCGATACAGGGAGTTTGTTTCTCAAACTTCTCACAGTACCCAGTGGCTATCAGATGCAGTGGCTTTTCCGCATACGGTTACCTTTGATATGGGGACCAGTGGAGCGGATTTTGATGCGATTTACATTTGGCAATATAATCGGGCACTAGCGGATTGGAGTGAGTGGGG
>CAZZHO010000155.1:0-8425 GCA_964653795.1 uncultured Roseivirgaceae bacterium
GACCAAGGAGCGGAAATTCATTGTGGAGGGACGTAAAAACATACTCGAGCTCCTTAATTCCAAATTGAGAGTGGCAAGACTTTTTGGGACAAGGGGTTTTGAAGACTATCTAAAGCAAGAGAATAAATCGGTTGACTTTGAGCCAATAGCGCCAAAGGAGTTGGAATCACTGGGTTCATATGTAACAAACGATTTTGCTTTGGCGGTAGTCCACATACCTGAAAGTTCTGCAGATCTGGAAGAGGAGGGGCCAATCATATTACTAGATGGTATCAATGACCCTGGGAATTTAGGCACAATAGCCAGAACAATGGATTGGTTTGGATTCAGGAATTTGATTTGCTCCTCGGACTGTGCGGAGTTCTATAACCCCAAGACCATTACTTCTTCAATGGGCTCATTTTGCAGAATCAATCCTTATTACACGGATTTGGTTGAATATGTCAATGGCTTTCCAAATCATAATAAATATGGATTGGTGTTAGGAGGGGAGTTAATGGGAAGAAGGATGATCAAGAATGGAAT
The DNA here is from genome assembly GCA_964653795.1 of uncultured Roseivirgaceae bacterium. GTDB lineage: Bacteria > Bacteroidota > Bacteroidia > Cytophagales > Cyclobacteriaceae > JAWPMT01. Next base: position 526 of record CAZZHO010000155.1, read on the forward strand.
ATATATTCTTGGGAGTGAGTCACACGGAATTCGCCCTGAGCTAAGAGCACAGCTTTCGCATCAAATTACAATAAAAGGAAAAGGCGACGCTGAGTCTCTCAATGTCGCCATCGCCGCTGGAATACTATTTCACAAGATTAGTGAGACCTGAGCTCCTTGTACTTATTGATGAGACTGTCAGTCGATGAGTCATGATTTCCACTTTCATCTCCCTGTATCTCGCCAAGTATAGAACTAGCCAATTGTTTTCCTAATTCGACTCCCCATTGATCAAAGCTGAAAACATTCCAAATTATACCTTGGACGAAAATTTTATGCTCATACATGGCCACTAAGGAGCCAAGGGTCCTGGGATCCAACTTTTCAATAAGAATACTATTGGTGGGTTTGTTGCCTTCAAAAACTTTGAAAGGTACCAGCCTATCAATCTCTTCATGACTCTTTCCGGAGTTAGCAAGTTCCTGCCTTACCTGCTGCTCACTCTTTCCAATCATCAAAGCTTCAGTTTGAGCAATGAAATTGGCAATTAGCTTGTCATGATGATCAAAATGATCGTGTGGTGGTTTAGCAGCGGCAATAAAGTCACAAGGAATGAGTTTGGTTCCTTGGTGAATCAATTGATAAAAGGCGTGCTGGCCATTAGTGCCAGGCTCACCCCAGATGATCTGTCCACTTTGGTAATCGATCTTCTCCCCATTCCTATCTACATATTTGCCATTACTTTCCATATCTCCTTGCTGAAGATAGCGACTTAAGTGGCTTAAAAGGTGATCGTAGGGAAGAATGGCATGGGTTTCTGCTCCAAAGAAGTTGTTGTACCAGATACCTAAAAGCGCCATCATTGCTGGGATATTGTCAGTGACGCCTTCTGTTTCGAAGAAGTGCTTGTCCATGGCTTCAGCACCCTTCAGCAATTCCTCAAAATGGTCATAACCTACCGTACAAGCAATGCTTAGCCCTATTGCCGACCACAGAGAATAACGACCCCCGACCCAATCCCAGAACTCAAACATATTTTGAGTGTCGATGCCAAATTCTGAAACCTTCTCACTGTTTGTCGAAACGGCTACGAAGTGTTTTTTGATATGTTCGTTTTCATTGGCAGTGGCCATAAACCAATCTCTCGCGGATTTAGCATTGGTCATGGTTTCCTGAGTTGTGAATGTCTTTGAAGCTATGATGAATAGCGTGGTTTCAGGATTTACTTCCTGCAGTTTTTCACTTAGATCTGAAGCGTCAACATTCGAGACGAAGTAAGTTTTGATACCAGGGTGCGCATAGGGCTTAAGCGCCTTTGTGATCATGAAAGGTCCTAGATCTGATCCACCTATTCCTATATTGATAATAGATTCAATTCTTTTTCCAGTGTATCCGAGCCATTCGCCGTTCTGGACTTTGGATGAAAATGCTTTGATATCAGCTAAAACTTCATCGACAAGAGAAGTGATGTCACTCCCTTTGGTTTTATAGACCTGATTTGATCGATTTCTTAGGGCGGTGTGTAAAACGGCTCTTCCTTCAGTCTGGTTAATTTCATCCCCATTTCTCATGGCTTTTTTCCCCTCCTCAAGCTGGCATTCCCTTGCTAACTTTTCAAATAGTTGGACCGTTTCTACTGAAAGAAAGTTTTTGGAGAAGTCAATATGAATTGATTCAAAACTCCTACTGAAGGTTTTATTCCTCTCTGGATTTTCTGCAAAAAGCCTTGCTAATGATTTTTGAGAAATAGTCTCAAAGTGCGACTGGAGTTCTTTCCAAGCGTCAGTTGTAGTAGGATTGGTCTTAGGTAACATCAATTAAAATATTTCGGGCGCCAAGATAGGGCGGTTCCGATAATATTTTAACCTCTTACAAACAGATAATACATGTAAGCTACGAAGCCGACGAGATAAAGAATTCCCTCCGCTCTATCAAGCTTGTACTTATTGAAAGTGAACATGAAAATGAAGAGCATGAAAGTACCAACCATCACAAGGATGAGGTCGATATTCAGGTCATCGAAAAGGCCTGTTGCAGAGAATTGTAGGGGACTATGCACTATTGCCGTCATGCCCAGCACTAATAACAGGTTGAAAATATTGGAGCCTACTATATTTCCTACAGCCAAATCCGATTTCTTATGAAATGCTGCAACGGCAGAAGTAGCCAATTCTGGGAGAGAGGTACCTGCAGCTAATATCGTAAGGCCTATGAGCTTTTTACTTACACCATAATGATTAGCGATCTCTACTGCATTGTCCACTATCATCTCACCACCAAAAATCAATCCAGCTATTCCCAAAACGATCATGATGGTGGTCTTGACGCTATTGAACATGACTATTTCATCGTCATCATCATCTTGTTGGTCTGGGTGTCTTTGAAGGTTTAAGAAGATATAGACTAAGAATCCCACAAACATGGAAATCAATATCAAACCATCCCATAAAGAAAGACTATTGGATTCTTTCTCAAAGAAGGTCATGTCATTCACTAAAATGAAAAACATGAAGGTGGCTAACAAGCTATATGGAACCTCTTTCCATAGGGCGTTTTGTTGGACGGTCAGAGGATAGATAACACTTGATACACCTAGAATCAGAAATATGTTGAAAATATTGCTACCTATAATGTTTCCGAAAACTAAACCATCATTGTCTGTACCCCCCGAAATAATATTGACAACTAACTCTGGAGCAGATGTACCCATTGCCACGACGGTTAGTCCTATGGCAATGTCGGAGATATTAAACCTCTTCGCTAGAGATGAAGCGCCATTGACTAGAAAGTCCGCTCCTTTGATGAGGAGAACGAAGCCAACGGCCACTAATAGTAAATTCACAATTACATCCAAAGCGATCTGGTTAGGTTATGCGGTTAAGGATTTGGAAATATAAATATTTTTAGATGATCTATTCAAAATCCCCGCAAATTAAACATCTGCGGAGGTATTTGCCTAACATATTTTGAATTTACTGGACTAAATCACTTTCCATTGCATCTATTGTAGTTTGCAGCTGATTGTGACTTTCGTAAATGTCCATTTTTTCCAATAAACTATCATTTCTGACAGAGAAGTAGAATTTGATCTTAGGCTCTGTGCCTGAAGGCCTTACAGAAATTTTACTGCCATTTTCCGTAAAAAACTGCAATACATTGCTTTTTGGTAAATCGATATTGGTTTCTGCACCTGTGCTAAGATCTTTGGATACGCTGCTTTCGTAATCTTTCACAAGTGTTACTTTTTCTCCTCCTAAAGTAGCTGGAGGAGTAGAACGGAAATTTTCCATCATTTTGGCGATTTCCTCGGCGCCACTTTTACCTTTCTTAGTTAAGGATTTCAACCCTTCTAGGTAAGTGCCGTACTCTTTTGATATCTCAATGAGTAATTCAAATAGTGATTTGCCCTCGTTTTTGGACCATGCTGTCATTTCAGCTATCATGGCACAGCTAGCTATTGCGTCCTTATCTCTTACACTATCGCCGATTAGATATCCGTAACTCTCTTCACCGCCACCAATAAATTGCTCTTTTCCTTCTAGTTCTTTTATAAGTGATGCAATGAATTTGAATCCAGTCAAAGTTTCATAGCTCGCAACACCAAATGCAGATGCGATATTTTGGATAAGGTCCGTAGTGACGATGGTTTTGACTACATATTGGCTATTTCCCACTTTACCCAATTCTTTCCATCTTCTAAGAAGATAGTAGATCAGTAGGGAGCCAGTCTGATTTCCATTGAGTAGTTGGAATTCACCCTTGGTGTTTTTTACTGCAATACCGACCCTGTCCGAGTCTGGATCTGTTGCCATCACAAGATCAGCATCTACTTCAGCTGCTTTTTCCAAGGCTATCTTAAGCGCCTCTGCCTCTTCAGGGTTCGGGTAAATAACTGTAGGGAAGTTTCCATTGGGCTCGGCTTGTTCTTCTACCACAATAACATTATCAAAGCCCATCTTGGCAAGGACAGGAGGGACCAGCGTGATGCCAGTACCATGAATAGAAGAAAATACAATCTTCAAATCATGTTGTGCTTTTATAGCCTCCGGGGATAATGATAATCCGGTAATCATATCAAGGTACTTATCATCAAGCTCTTTTCCTATGGCCTCTATCAAATCAGGTTTCGCGGAGAAATTGATGTCTTCAAAGGATTGAATAGCTTGTACTTCGCTGATTACGTTTTTATCATGAGGAGCAACTATCTGGGCACCATCATCCCAGTACGCTTTATATCCGTTGTATTCCTTTGGGTTATGTGATGCTGTGACAACCACACCACTTTGACAACCAAGTTGTCTAATAGCATAAGATAATTCCGGGGTGGGTCTTAGACTCTCGAAGAGGTATACCTTAATGTCATTAGCTGAAAAGATATTGGCGGTTTGTTCTGCGAAAAACCTACTGTTATTTCTACTGTCATGGGCGATCGCTACACTGATCTGTTTGTCCGTAAAGGTTTTTAATAGGTAGTTTGCCAGTCCTTGAGTAGCCATGCCAATAGTGTATCGATTCATTCTGTTAGAACCTACACCCATTATTCCTCTCAACCCGCCAGTTCCAAATTCCAGGTCTTTGTAGAATGAGTCAGTTAATTCTGTGTTATCCGAAGCATCAATGAGTTCTTTTATGGCTTTTTTAGTATCCTCATCAATTTGGTTACTTTCTAACCATTTGTTTGCTTTTGATAATACATCCATGATAGTTACGTTATTGTGAGAGTTTTAAAATTCAATGTTTAATACAAGACTGAATAGAAATATTTTCAGTTGTAGTTGTCTTTTTTAAAAATGTTTTAAAATTTGCCAATGCAAACGTTTTCATAAAACTATTTCGGCATGAATATAGAGAAACTTAATGAGGCATTTGTTGCCATTGCGGAAAAGAAAATTGACTTAAAAAGATTTGATCCGAATGATCCGCAGTATGATGTTTTATTGTCTGAGATTCGGGAAATGGAAGATTCGTTTTTAAGCGATTATGGCGCTTTCATGGAAGATGCATTGTTTAATGTACATGATGAATATTGTCCGGATAACGATGTGTTACTTCCTATAGCCTATATGGCCTCACAATATCTGAAGGATGATGAGCGCTACGATGTGGAAAATGATCAGGGGATACCCGTTGAAGCTGATGATTTTCCTGGTATACGTGCCCGTTTGGTTTTAGTGCCTGAGCCTACTCGCCTGATTTTACAGGGAGAGCAGGCAGAGTTCAAAGAAACAGTCTGGGTAGCTCGCTAAAATTTAATTTTGTCCTTGACTTTTGCCAACACCGCCGAAGATACTTCTTCGGCTTTTTTTTCGCCACTTTCAAGTAGTTTCTCAAGATCTCCGAGGTTTTCCATCAATCTGGCATATTCCACTCTTTCCTTTGAGTATTTATCAATGATAACTTCGTAAAGTGATTGTTTGGCCTGGCCATATCCGTAGTTACCACCCAAGTAATTAGCTCTCATCTCTTCAGTTTCAGTAGCTGGAGCTAAAATCTTATACAGGCTGAAGACATTACAGGTATCTGGATTCTTTGGCTCTTCCAAAGGAGTGCTATCTGTTTGGATTTGCATGATGTTCTTGCGGAGCTTCTTATCCGGTAGGAATATATCTATGATATTGCCGTAAGTCTTGCTCATTTTCTGACCGTCTGTTCCAGGTATGGTCATTAACTCCTCACTGATTCGAGGCTCCGGCATCACGAAGGTCTCTCCATAGGTGTTGTTGAAGGTTTTGGCTATATCCCTCGTAATCTCCAGATGTTGCTTCTGGTCTTTGCCAACAGGAACAATCTCCGCATCATACATTAAGATATCCGCAGCCATCAAGACAGGATAGGTGAAAAGCCCCGCATTGACGTCAGATAGTCTGTCAGATTTTTCCTTGAACGAATGCGAATTAGCCAACATCGGAAAGGGAGTGAAGCAATTGAGGTACCAGGCAAGTTCAGATACGAAGGGTACTTTAGATTGTCTATAAAAAGTATTCCTATCTGTATCGAACCCAAAAGCGATCCAGGCAGCGGCTACGGAGAAGGTGTTTTCTGTTCGGATAGCTCCGTCTTTTATTGATACCAAAGAATGCATATCAGCAATGAATGCGAATGTCTCATTTTTGGGATCCTTAGAAAGCTCTATTGCTGGAATAATTGCGCCTAATAAATTACCTAAGTGCGGTTTCCCAGAGCTCTGTATACCTGTTAGTACTCTTGCCATGCCGCAAACCTATGAAGATTTTACGGTCAATTAAAGGTGTTAATGATTACCTAATTTGACGGTTTTTAACGATGTGGTTTTTCTTGTTTTGTATTTTTGAAAGAAAAAATAGCAATGAGAAGGTTTTTCCTGTTTGTGTTGGTTGTGAGCTGTTTTTACAGTTACGGGCAAGAAGCATTGAGTTTTGATGAAACAAATTTCAGTTTTGGTGAAATAAATGAGCAAGATGGGCCTGTAGATCACACGTTCAACTTTGTGAATAACAGTCCTGACTCTATCCGTATTTTGGGAGTGAGAGCTTCTTGTGGCTGTACCACTCCCGCCTGGACAAAAGATATTGTACCTCCTGGAGGTAGCGGGTCTATCACTGCCAGGTACAACCCGTTGAATAGACCTGGCTCATTTCGCAAATCTCTTTCGGTATCTACTAGTGTGCCAAGTATTAAGTCTACGTTGTATATAAACGGATCTGTGAAACCTCGTCCTCGTACAGTGGAAGATGATTTGCCTACTATTGTTGACGGATTAAGGTTCAAGTACCTGTCATTCAATTTTGGTAAAATCAAAACCAAAGAGCCGATTACTAAAACATTTGAGGTTTACAATAATACAGATGAACCTGTGACGCTTGTGAAAGACCGATCACAAATGCCAAGTCATATTGCTGTGGCTTTTTCTCCTGAGGTCTTAGCGCCTAAAACTCGAGGAAAGATTCTCACTACATTTGATCCTACTGCCGAGATTGAATTAGGGTTCCAATCAACCAATATCCAACTACTAACTTCTGATGCTTCAAAGCCTAAGTCACTGACAGTTTTAGCTACAGTGGAAGAATATTTTGAACCCTTGAGTCTGGAAGAGCTGGAAAAAGCACCAAAGCTATCTTTTGATATGACCTCTCATAACTTTGGTAAGTTGGAAAAGGATGCAACTGTAGAAACCGAGTTTACGCTAATAAATGAAGGTCAATCTGACTTGAACCTTCGAAAGGTATCTACAAATTGTGCTTGCACAATAGCCTCTGTAGATAAAATGGATGTTTCTCCTGGTGAAGAGGTGAAGATGAAAGTGAAATTTGATACGACAGGTAGGAGAGGTAGACAGTATAAATCGATTAGTATTTTCTCTAATGATCCGACGGCTCCTACTCAAGTGGTAACGATAAGGGCTGAGGTTCCCAGATAATTAGGATCTCACATAAAAGGAAAGGCCAAGAGTTACTTGGCCTTTTTTATTTCTTGGCTAGATTCCCTTATTCAGCTTTCCATACATTGTTCTCTCTCTCGATATCGGCCATCAATTGGCTCTTATCAACCTCTACTGATGCAATTTCCTCCAAAGGATAATCAATTGTAAACTCGTAATCGGTAAAGGCCCAAGGCCAGTCTTTTAAGATGGTAGTACCTGAGCTCACTGGCTTTTCGCCTCTTAAAAGATCCAGAGGAATATAGTATTGTTTGGTTTCGCCTGACTTCAAAGTCACTTCAATATCGACTGGCATTGGCATTGCGCCGATTCGATCAATTTTGATGGATGTGCTTTCGGCATCTCCTGCAGCTGCTGAAACTGCGAAATCAATTGAATGGGTGGAATTTACCCAATACTCATAATACCAATCCAGTTCCAGACCTGAGGTTTTCTCCATAACTCTGATAAAGTCATTTAGATCCGGATGCTTGAATTTCCACTCATTGAAATATCGAAGAAGAC
>CAZZHO010000155.1:8525-11116 GCA_964653795.1 uncultured Roseivirgaceae bacterium
AAGTCATTTAGATCCGGATGCTTGAATTTCCACTCATTGAAATATCGAAGAAGACCCTTGTTTCGTGCTTCCTCACCAATTACATAGCCAAGCTGAGCTATGCTTACAGATCCCTTGCTGTAAGCTCCGCGACCATAAGCAAAGTTTGTTTGAAAGTGATCAGCATGCGTGCTTAGAGGTTCCTCTTTACCGCTTTTTGCGAGGTATGAGTAGCCTTTGTAGCTACCATCCAAAGCCCTGGAATTGTCACCACCAAATAAGTGAGACATTGTTAGACTGGAAGCATAGCTAGTAAACCCCTCATCCATCCAGGCATAATAGCTTTCATTCGTAGCCAGTAGCATTTGATACCATGAGTGAAGTACCTCGTGTACAGTGACCCCAACAAGGCTCTCTATTCTTCTGTGACCTGTGATAAGCGTAGCCATTGGATACTCCATACCACCATCTCCTCCCTGAATTACCGAGTACTTTGAATAAGGGTATTTGCCAAAGTTCTTTTGAATGAATTGGAAGGCTTTGGAGGTGTATTCTGGTAGCTTCTCCCAGTTCTCAGCAAGTGTATCTGTTTGATAGAAGAAATGTACTTCTGGCCCATCTGGTACCTGAATTTTGGTGTGCGTGTAGTCTGGGTCCGCGGCCCAGACAAAATCATGGACATTTTCGGCTTTGAATTTCCAGGTCAGTTTCTTGCCCTTTTGTTTTTTAACATCACCATCAGTGTATCCATGGCCAATTTCCTCCGGGTTTTGTAAGATACCCGTAGCGGCAACCATATACTTCTTATCAATAGCAATGTTGACTTCATAGTCTCCCCAAGGAGAATAAAACTCTCTTCCTACATAAGGATGTGAGTGCCACCCCTGCTTATCGTATTCGGCGATTTTTGGAAACCACTGCGCCATAGAGTAGCTAATGCCCTCCTTATTGTTTCTGCCACTTCTTCGAATCTGTACCGGTACCTGACTTTCGAAAGTCAATTCGAAAGTGGTGGAGGTTCCAGGAAGAATAGGGGAGGGTAGTTCCATTTCTACAACGGTACCTTCTACTTCGAATTGGACCTCTTTACCGTCCTGGCTAAAAGAATTGATTTTATGGTAGCCGATTTCATCTGGAGCAAGTTTATAAATACGATCTCTTACTCTGCCATCCGGGTCCTCAATCCAACGACTTCTGTAATCCATCAGACTGTTTGGTTGGAAGGCATTGAAATATAGATGATAGAAAGCCTTGTAGAGAGTGTCGGGTGAATTGTTCGTGTAGACTAGCTTCTGAGTACCAGCCATTTGATGGCTTTTGACATCAAAATCAATATTGATGGAGTAATCAACTTTTTGTTGCCAGTAGCCATTTTGTGAAAGCGCTGCTTCTGCTGATAATAGCAGAAAACAAAAGGCCAGTGCAAATTTCTTATTCATAGGATGTGATTTGTAGTAAAACAAAATGCCTCAATCAGGAATCGAGGCATTTTAATAAATCTATTTCAATTATTTGTTTGCTAATGAGCTAAGTGGTTAGATGTCTACATTAGCGTATTTCGCATTTTGCTCAATGAATTCTCGTCTAGGAGCCACCTCGTCACCCATCAACATAGAGAACAAATGATCAGCCTCGGCTGCAGATTCAATCGTTACTCTTTTCAAGCTTCTATTTTCTGGGTTCATGGTAGTTGACCATAATTGCTCTGGATTCATCTCACCAAGACCCTTGTATCGTTGTACCCCTACGCTTTCCGCATTATCGCCTGCAATCTCAATGGCAACACGATCTCGGTCATCATCACTCCATGCGTATTTTTCTGTCTTGCCTTTTTTCAATAGGTACAAAGGTGGGAGTGCAATGTACACGTATCCCTTTTCCACCAACTCTCTCATATACCTAAAAAAGAAGGTGAGGATTAAGGTCCTGATGTGACTACCATCCACATCCGCATCCGTCATGATAATGATCTTATGGTATCTTAACTTCTCTAGGTTTAGCGCCTTCTCATCATCCTCTTTTCCAAAAGAAACACCCAATGCCGTGATCATATTTTTGATCTCGTCATTATCATAGATTTTGTGTTCCTGTGCCTTTTCTACATTTAGGATTTTACCTCTGAGTGGAAGAATAGCCTGAAACTTTCGATCTCTACCTTGCTTTGCTGAACCCCCTGCAGAGTCACCCTCCACCAGATATATTTCACACATTGCAGGGTCCTTCTCAGAACAATCAGCCAGCTTTCCAGGAAGACCGGTGCCAGAAAGCACGTTCTTTCTCTGAACCATTTCACGGGCCTTTCTCGCCGCGTGTCTAGCCTGAGCTGCTAGCACTACTTTGGAAACAATTTGCTTCGCTTCTTTTGGATTTTCCTCCAGGTAAATATTCAGCATCTCGCTTACGCAAGTATCTACTGATCCTGAAGCGTCAGAGTTACCGAGCTTTGTCTTAGTCTGACCTTCAAATTGAGGTTCCGCTACTTTGACAGAGATAACCGCTGTTAAGCCCTCTCTAAAATCGTCGCCACTGATATCTACTTTTACTTTGTCTAGTAAGCCCGATTTATCAGCATAAGACTTTAGTGTTCTTGTCAACGCTCTTCTAAAGCCTGC
>CAZZHO010000156.1:0-10952 GCA_964653795.1 uncultured Roseivirgaceae bacterium
GGTCTTGCAAGAGGAAACCAATCGGCGTTTTACGTCTCCATTCTAGAGGCATTTTAGAAATAAATAGATCATCCCTTCCGAAACCACTCTTTGAACCTGGTGATTTTCTCCGTCGGAACGACAATCATCTCTGGTGGATCAATAGAGACTTCTACTTTTAGCTTTCTGGATGAGAATGGTATGATCTCCTGAATCACATCATCATGAACCATGAATTTTCGGTTGACTCTGAAAAATTTCGAATCAGGAAGCTCTTTCTCCATTGCATCAAGACTTTTCTCTAGTACGTATTTGGTCTGTGACTTTGTGTAGAGCCATGTCACCTTATCGCTGGAATATATTACAGCAATATCCCTATGATCTATACCCCGCATCTTGCCCCCATAGGATACGATGACCCTGCCGGAGGCCGAATGAACTTCCTTTTCCCTTTGAAGAAAATTTAGAAGGGACTCTACCTTTATGCCATATTCTTCTTTGACAAAATGCTTCTTAAACTTTCCCAAAGCTTTCCTCAACTCTCCTTCATCAATAGGCTTAAGCAAATAGGAAACTGCATTCAGTTCAAATGCCTTGATTGCATATTCATCGTATGCCGTAGTGAAAATCACCGGAATGTCTATCTCTACTTCCTGAAAAATCTTGAAAGAAAGGTCATCTGACAGGTTGATATCCAGAAAAATTAAATCAGCCGAATTTCTTGATAGCCAACTTACAGCAGATTTAACAGAAGAAATTTTCTCCACGATTTCAGCCTCCGGTTCTATCGAAAGGACCAATCGTTCCAGCTTGGAGGCGGCCAAGGCCTCGTCCTCAATGATGACTATGCGCAACATGCTTACTTTTCTCTTGAATAAGGGGTAATTCCACTACATAAAATTCATCCTCTAGATAAAACTGCGGAAGACCCAAATTGCCATTATCATCACTACTTAAAAGTTCATACCTCCTCAACAAATTAGACTGTCCAATACCAGTGGAGTTAGCTTTTGAAACCCTTGGATTGTAAGTGTTCTTCACTATCAAAGATTCATTTTTAACGGAAAGACTAATGGTCATTGGAAAGTCATCCCCTACCTGATTATGCTTAAAGACATTTTCTACAGCAATTTGCAATGACATAGGCGGCAACTCCTTCCCTAGTTGCTCGGAAGGAATATTAAGTGCAATGGTCACATTATCACCATATCTCATCTTCTGAAGAAAAAGGTAGGAGTCTAAAAATTTCAACTCCTTGACGAGAGTAGTCAAATCCCGATCATTCAACTCTAGTACATACCTGAATACCTCCGAGAATTTTCTGATAAATTGATCGGACTTCTTTACATCTTCATAAATGAGTCCGGAAAGGACATTCAATGAATTGAAAAGAAAATGAGGGTTGACCTGATTCCTAAGGACCTCATACTTCGTGATGAAATTTTCTTTTTCCAGCTCTTTGGCTCTTTTCTTCAGTAAGTACTTTTCACCAAAAAAGGCATCAAATTCATGATAGGCGAAAGTCATTACCGTGGCAATGAAGAACATGATAGAAGCTAAGCCAGCATACTCCTTGAAAGGATCACCTGGCTCCTTTACCACAAAACCTATCATCGATAATCCATAAAGTAAGAGATTGAATACTATTACCAAACCAAAGACCATCGTCAACACGTAGGAAAAGCGTTTGGCAGGATATTGGTCCCACGGAAAATGGCTGTTGAGCAGTGCTACCCCTTTTCGAGAGATAGCACTTATTACCAAAGTCACCACGAAGAATACAGGCACCTCCTCCACAAACTCCAATAGTAACTTGATAAGACCCTGTACCCCGCTGAATTCATCCTCTAGAATATCCTCAAAAGCCAGAAAGCCGCCTATGATCATTGCAGTAAGCAAGTGGTAGAGCAAGAACCTTTTACTTTTCAGAAAATTCATCATCGCTAGTTACTCCGTAATAACCTTAGATCTCTCCGCCACTTCCGTAGCGTAGAAATAGCCGAGAGGGAAGTCTTCAGGATTATCCAAATTAACAATATTGCCTCGAACTGGCGCAGGGGGTGTATCCAGAATGGACCCTGTCTTAGCAGCCTGATCATACAAGGCGAAGTAATATCGGTAGACATTTTCTGCCAGTCCAAACTGCCTCACCAAGACTTGCTGACCTGTTTCTACGACCAACTCTTCATTTGGAAAATACCCTTCAACCTGCTGTCCATCAAAGAAGTCGTCATTTGCTATGAGATTGTTTTTGTTTCCAGGATCCGGCAATACTCGAAGTTCCCCTTCCACAAAGGTCTCCCAGAAGTAGAAGTTCACCTCCTGAACCGGATCCGTAAAATTGATTGCCAGCTTGATCCCGCCATCCTCAAAAAGGTTCGCCTCAGCCTCTACCTGATAGATCGAATCGATCGGCACAACTGGTTCTAATACTTCAGTTCCTTGATATGTATTTCCTTCCCAAATAATATTGAGCGTGTAGGCCTCTCCTATCACACCTTGAAGCTGGTTATTAATGTAGATGCCATCCACTCGCTCGGTATACTCAAACCTATTTCCTTGTCTATCTTCCACCCATACATCTGCTCCGAAAGCGGCAGGAGGCACTTGGTTGGTAAAAAAATCACTTACGACACTAAGTTTGATCACTTGTTCCGAGATAGATCCGTTTTTGGCCTTCTCGACTCGCCCTTCAACTACTAATTTTCTAGAAGGCTCGCCCAGATCCAGGTCCACCACTTGCTCGCATGAGATAACGAGGTAACCTAAAAGACCCCACATCACTGCTGCTATTATTTTCTTCAATTCTATTTTCTTCATGATTTTTTGGGTTAATGATCAAAACTTGAAACTGTAAGAGACATTGGGCGTGATGCCATAGAGGTAGCTCTTGATAGCTTCTGTATCACCTCTATTGTCTTCATTCTCTTTGAAATAGATGCTATTAGCATTGGCTCTGTTGTACACATTTAGCAAGCCAAATGTCCACTCCGCTGACTTACCCAATGCTTTTCGCGCCTTGAGTGTGGCTGATAAATCAAGCCGATGATAATCCGGCAGTCTTTCTTTATTGCGATTGCCATATTGCGGCAACACGACTCCACCATACTGATATCGTCCTTCAGGGAAGGTCCCAGGCAATCCGGTGGCGTATAGAAAGTTAGCAGCAAGGTTCCACCGGTTACTCAAACTGTAAATCCCTGTTATAGATAGGTCGTGAACTTTATCAAAGTTGGCATTGTACCATTCTCCGTTATTGATACCGGGATCGCCCTCTCCTAGTCCCTGTACTCTTCTTTCACTTTTGGAAAGGGTATAGCTCAACCAACCCGTTAACTTTCCAGCGTTTTTCTTGATATAGAACTCCGCTCCATAGGACCGGCCATCGCCGGAAAGCAGTACCGTTTCGATGCTGTTGTTAGCCAGGATATCAGCACCATCTACATAATCTACCATGTTATGGATGTCCTTGTAGTAAACTTCTACTGAAGTTTCCCAATCGTTGCCATTTAGATTTTTGAAGAGGCCAAGTGCATACTGATCAGCCTGTTGTGGGCGTATAAATGGACCACTGGGAGCCAAGATATCCAGTGGACTCGGAGCTGTGGAGTTAGAGATCAAATGCAAATACTGATTCATGCGATTGTAGCTTAGCTTCACAGATTGCTGTTCGTCAATCAAGAAGGTTGCGCTAAATCGAGGTTCAAGATTCTCAAAAGTCTCTACATTACCATTTGATCTGAATATTCTCGTGTCCACTACATCCCCGGACTCATACCTACTGATGGCTGAGTTATAGACTACAGGTTGATCGTTGGCATAAACCGGAATTGTCTGTCGGCCTGTTCTCGCAAACCTCGAATATCTTAATCCAGCATTGATCTGGACTCTATTAAGATTGAGTTTGTAACTAGCATAAGCGCCCTGTTCATTGCCGAACTTGTCATCAAGATTGAAAGAGTTGACATTGGAACCCTCAATAGGTCTGACCTTACCCGGTTTGAATGTATACCACTTGCTGTCTCCACCAAATTCCAATTCATTCTTTTCATTGATGAAGTAGGTGAAATCAACTTTAGGATTCCAGGTGAGAATATTGGAGCTCAGCCTGTATTCACTCCCATTGACCAGATTGTCAATGGCATAATCATAGTTGCTGTAGATAGCTGAGAAATTCGCAAACAGTTTGTTGCTGATCACCGAATTCCAACGGAAAGTGCCTGTAGCATTACCCCAATTATTACCTAAAATTCCGTCTAGCTGAAATTTGTCTCTTCCGAAATAACCACTTAGGTAGACCCTATTTTTGTCATTGACGATATAGTTCGTTTTGAGGTTTAAATCATAAAAGAAAGCGGTGTTGCTATTATCTACCAATGTGAGAAAAGCATCTGCGTAAGACCTTCTGGCTGCTACCATAAAAGATCCTCTGTCTTTTACAATTGGACCTTCGACGAGCCCTCTTGCGGATATGAGACTGATAGCACCCTGACCTGCAAAAGCTTTCATGTTACCTTCTTTTTGTCTCACATCAAGGACGGAGCTCAATCGCCCGCCAAATTGCGCTGGAATACCTCCCTTATAAATTTTGACATCTTTTACCGCGTCTGGGTTGAAAGTAGAAAAGAAACCTAGCACATGCGATGAGTTATAAATGATGCCTTCATCCAATTGAATCAGGTTCTGATCAGCAGATCCTCCTCTAACATTGAAACCAGAGGTTCCATCCCCTACTGCCGTTACCCCAGGAAGCAGCAAAATAGATTTTACCAAATCTGGTTCGCCCAAAACAGCCGGTACGTCTTTGATAGTCTTTGCCGAAATCCGGATAGTACTCATCTCATTGCTACTGACATTGCTATTCAAAGCTTCCGCCGTAACTGTGACCTCATCTAGTTTCTGCGCTGTTCCGGTAAGGTCAATATTGAATCGTAAATCACTCTCAAGATCCAGCTTCTGTACGATTGGATTGTAACCTATGTAACTAACCTTGAGGGTATAAGACCCCTTTGGTAGGGTTAAGGAGTAAAAGCCATAAACATTGGTAACCGCACCAGTCTCTAATTCTTCGAAGTAGAGTGTAGCTCCAATAAGATCTTCACCAGTCTCCAAGTCCTTGACCTGGCCACTTATCGTCACCTTTTCCTGAGCAAAAGCGAGTAGCGCGGTTGCTATTCCAAGGAATAAGATCAGAGTTCGTTTTTTCATTACTTGCCTTTTATTTATTTGATGGCAGCAAATGGATAGGAACTTTGGATGCCTCTAAAAAGTAACACGATGAGACCTGCAATTACTTGGACGAGACCTGCAAGGAATTTTGGATCAAGTTTATTTTGGCTAATCCTACAATCCAAGAATTAATATCTGATAACCTGTGTTTCTCTATCAATAGAGACTAACAGGAAATCCATGAGTTACGAAATGATAGTAGGGCTTCAAATCAAAGACGAAGCCTTGTATACTCAATACAGAGAGGCCATGAAACCTCTCCTTGATAAGGCTGAGGGTGGATTTAGATACGATTTCAACATAGCCAAAGTGCTGAAAAGCGAAGGGTCTAATTCCATCAATAGAGTCTTCATCATCTACTTCAGCGACAAAGTGAAAAAAGACGCCTTCTTCAGCGACCCAGCCTATCAAACCATCAAAAAAGAGTTTTTCGAGGCCTCGGTATCAGATACGGTTATTCTTGCAGAGTATGACCGAAAAGATCAATGATCTGCAAATAGAGATGTAGCCATTTGCTTTGCTATCTCTACCGTTGATGGCTGGGAAAAGGGCTTTTGGAACTCGTTGATCCAAAAAACCAATTGCTCTTTCTTTTCATTTTCTATGAAATGAGTGGTACCGGGAAGAATACATAACTGGGCCATTGGTAAAGTTTTGAATAACGCCAGCGTGTGCTCCAATTGTACAGCATCCCGATCCCCCACCATAAGCAATACAGGCACACTGACTCGCTTTAGATCGTCGAGAAGGATAGGTCTTTGATCATACATCAACTTAATGTGTTTTTGCATTGTTGGATTTTGGATCTTCTCGTAGTTGGACATAATACTTACTATTTCCGGTTCCAGACCCTCCAGATAAGCATTCGCCCCAGACAATACCATACGCTCAATCTTATCAGTATGGGAGTATCCCAATATCAACCCTAGAATACCACCATCGCTATGTCCCCAGATCGAATACTTTTCATACCCCAGATGTTCCATGAGATTAAAAACATCCTCAGCCATATTAAAATAGTCCAGATCTTCATCAGGGCAAGTGCTTTTACCATGGCACCGTGAGTCCATCGCAATGACCATCCGATCTTCGGCAAATTGCTCGACCATGTGCCTTTTGCTTTTGGCCGACCCGCCATTGCCATGTAAGATGAGTAATGGCTTACCCTCACCATAAACTTCATAATAGGTTCTCCCCCAATCCATTTCCAGGAAATTTCCGGTGCCCTCTATTTCGTTTATGGCCACCTGCTCCTGTGCCAAAAGAGTGGTAATTACCAATGTCGACAGTAGTATCAAGGTCCATTTTCTTATTCTATCCATTCCTGATAATTGTATCACAAGTTGCTAATAGACGCATTTAACCTTTAGAAGAAGAAACCGACTATATTGAAATAGGTATCAAAAATCTTTTTGGGACTTAATAATTTGTCTCTGAAACTCCGTTAATAGATCTTACCCGCTTGCTACAGGGTATTCAATTTGTTCTAGGCGCCCAGCTCATAGCGGTTGCTATTCTGCTATTGATCGCCCAGCCCAGCAAGGCCAGGGTCTGGCTTTCTATTCTGTGCATCATTCATGGACTGTGGTTCTTAAAACATGTATTCGCCGATAGCTGGGGTGACAACTTATTCTTATTCATTTTATTAGGCCCAGCCAAACCCATTTTCGTCGGTTCAATCCTGCTTTTCTACTATAAAGCACTGGCTGACAGAGTCAGGTCCAAAGCTCTTTTTATCCATTTGGCTATTCCAGGAACTTATTATTTAGCACTGATAACAGTGAGATTCTTCTTAAAGTCTGATATTCCTGTTCTTTCAGGTTTCTGGATTTCCAATGGCTTTACCATATGGATGTGTCTCATATTCTGGTATTACTTTTTTGTCACTCGCAAAGAAATTCACACCTATACCAAGCCCAGGCTAATCCCAAGGGCTTACAATCGGGTGCGAGTACTTTTCTACTCACTTTACTTTTTCCTTTTACAAATACCAATTTGGGACTTGATACACCGACTTAGCTCCAAAAATCTATTATCAGAAAACTGGACTTGGTTTCAATCCACCTATGAGCACTTTTTCAAGTACGTTGGATATTACGCTTCTTACACCTACTTGCATTTCTTGGGGTACTTTGTATTTCTGTATGCCGTAAGTGAATTGCCATACATCAAGAAGTTCCTCCTTCCCAAGCAAACTCAACTGAAAGATGTGGTTCAAAATCAAGACACACTTAACTTTAGCATTGAGCAGTATTTCTATGAGAAGAAGGCTTTCAAAAACCCAGAGTTGACACTTGATTCATGTGCCTTGGACTTGGGGGTATCGTCAGCAGTACTCAGCGAGTTTATCAAAGCAAGCAAAAACACTTCCTTCAAAGATTTTGTCAACCAGCTACGAATAGATGAATTCAAAAAAAGAATTCATGATCCACAATTCGCCAGATATGACCTATTGGGCATTGCGCTCGAATGTGGCTTCAAGTCAAAGTCTACATTTCACAGAGTTTTCAAAGACAAAGAAGGAATGACGCCTAGTGAATACAGGAGAATGAAGAGGACTATAATTGCGATTCCTTAGTGAAACAATATACGTTTTCTCCATCCTTTAGCAATTTCATCATTAATACTTAATTCTATGAAATATTGGCCAGCTATAACATCAGGAACATCCAATTCAAAATTATGATATCCATTGGAAAAAAAGCCAACCCATATTTTTTGAAGGATTTTACCATTTAGATCAAGAAGATTCATTGTGACCTTGGCCTCAGTATCATATCCTGCTAATAGAATTTGTGCAGATAACTCCGAAGTAGCTGGGTTTGGATAGACTAATTCGAACGTAGTGAACCTCTGATCGATATTCGATAGAATTTGATCTAAACTTCCATAATAAATCTGAAAGCTATCACCGTTTCTCAAAGTAACTGTTCTTTGCCTTTTCATATCTATTATCTGGGAATTTCTTGGTAAAACCAGTAGCATTTCGTTTTCCAAACCTGATAACAATTGGTTAGACCAGCTAAGGTCAGCTTGCTTCAAATCACTGGAACTTCCCAAGGAAAAAACCCAAACGTAGTAATCACTTGTAGGCACGATATCCAAACTAAGATTAACCTCTTGTTTACAGGAAGTCAAATCTAAAAACCTTGATAATCTGGGAAGTCTTGGAAGGTCAAGAAAATCCAAACCTTCCTTGGCATACTTATTCATACCGATTCCTCCTAAAGTATTTACATAATCAGTGGCCTTCAATATCAAGTTTAAGTCCCAATCATCAGGAGAAATATCCGTTCTTGAGGCAGATACCTTACTAACCGAACTTTTCACAATAGCTGTCGCTGGTATGACTAAAGAATTTGCTCCGAAAGATCTAGCAAAAGCCCCCTGAAATCTGGATAAAATAGTGGTATTAGTATATCGTCCATCAGTGTATATATAGAGCTGAGGATGAATCTCGTTTGCAGATATAATATTGTTATTTACATTATAAGAGATAACCTCCTGCCAGTCTATGTCGAACAAATAAGGATTACCTATCAAGTTGAATCCACCGTCCTCGCTATTCAAGGAAATTTCAAAAGCACGACTATCAATGCTTGACTTCCCATCAAAAGATATTGATGGAATACCACTTGATAATGTCCAGTACCCCTTTCCAACCTGAAGAGACTCATTTTCTAAAACCTCGACAAAGCCGTTCTCCCATGCTACTATCTTCCAATTCTCAGTTACGGTGACCCCATCATTACTTCCATTAACAACCGTATCAACCCGGGTCCCTAGACTTAGGTCGGTCACGCTTAAATCTTCAAATGGAACTGCCAACATTTGGTAATCTAAGTCTGTATCTCCAATCCCTATTCTTTGGGAAACCTCCAAATTAAACTGGCTGGTTATGGAATTTGAAAAGGTGGAAGTTATTAGGCCATTATTAAATCTTGCAGTTAGTCCCGATTCATCCGTAGCCAATATTTGATATTGAAGTCCCAAGTTGTCAAAATCTGACTCGTCGAAATTCACTTTGAAAAATCCACCTTCTCCGGTGGTCTCTAAAACCAATTCTTTTTGAGGCAAATCAAATGAAGCAGATCCATATTTAATCAAAATCTGACTTAAATTACTGTTGCCATCAGTCACACGAAAGGTTAAATCCACACTGTCTCGTGAACCTAACATCAAGCTCTTTTTCGACAGACTTACATCACTTATCTCAGGTGCCTCTGGTCTTTCCTTCAAAAGAACTTTTACAGAAGTAACATTATTCTCTTCTTCTAATTCAACAATCTTGTCAAGTCCATCCGCTACCACGAAAAACCAGAATTCTCCCATCTCGGTATCGGAGGGAATATTCAAATTCAAGGTATCCCTAATTGTTTCTTTACCTGGAATTATCGGGGTTAATAAATTGGCTAGAACTAGATCTTCTACACTATTCAATACCGAATCGGACGAAACATAAATAATAGTTTCGGAACTATCAGCTTCCAATTCCCCTAAATTCTCAATCTCAAAAATGAACGAAGTACAAGTGCCTATAATAACCTGTTCTTCAAATAGAACGGACTTAATGGTAAGGTCAGGCATGGGAGGGTTTTTTAGGAATTTAATCCCCAATCGTGAATTGCTTAGTCCAGAGGCATTTTCAATTCTAGAGGTGTCCTTTCCCTTAAATACATTATCACGAAAAGTAAAAATTAGTTCTTCTACAGAGTGTACACTGTCATGCTCAATAGCCCTCCCATTCAAAAAAAGTTGGCCTATTTTGGCAGTAGCATCTATTCTTATCTGTGGTATAAGACCTTTGGGCAGATTAATTGACTCGAAATGGTCAGGACTAACCAATATGGCATTGGGTTCCGAGAACTCATCACCAATCACAGATAAATTAATTGAGCCTTCTATATGACCAAAGTTGTCACTTATCTCAAAAAACGCGTCATCTTCTAGATCGTAATTGTAAATTCTATCTGCACTGGATGCCGCACCAAGCGTGTACAATTGCGTTCCTGAAGGGTCAAATGTTAAAGAAGTATGAAAACTACTTTGAGATCGGACACTAAATGATGATGTTGACGCTGCTGTACTAATAGCAAATGGCTCCTCTAAAACATATCCTTGAACAGCATCATTCTCATTCCCAATTACAAAAATCATAGTACCATTGTACGAGAAGGTATAATCCAAAGGATCATCCTCTTCGTTACTTATATCCAAGGAAATACTTGAGTAGTTAGCTGTACTTATATCATATGGAATAGCAAGATTGTACTCGTATAACCTCATATTCTTACGACCGAGCAAGAACAACTTACTACCATCAGCATTAAATCTTGCAGCTTGCGGGCTACTGTCTTCAGTCACCACGTTTAGCGATTTCCCGTTGAAAGTAGCGCTGCTGATGTCAAATGCTGAGGCCAAATCATATTGGTAAATCTGAATCTTATCCACAGCCGCTATATACATTCTGGTCCCAGATGGATTAAATGAAACACCTCTTGGCACTAAGGTCTGTCCGGCTACACTGAAAGAGTTAAACCTTGGATCACCAAAAGCTGCTGTCTTTAAATCATATGGAATACTGAGGTCCAATTGAAAAATCTTGTCAGTATCTGATCCTAGGTAAAAAAGTCTAGATCCATTATAGTTGAATCTGATCGCTTGAGGATCTCTATCTAAGTTGGTGACCTCCAGAGTGTTGTTTGAAAATACAGCAGTATTTAACCTACTCTCAATAGAATATC
>CAZZHO010000157.1:0-10892 GCA_964653795.1 uncultured Roseivirgaceae bacterium
CCTTCAAAATAGATCGGAATGGCCAAGTCATCCTCTTTCCGAACAACAAAGTGAAGGTGCGGTCCTCTTGTATATCCGGTATTACCTAAGTATCCAATCAACTGCCCCCTTGCCACTTCATCACCTTCCTCTACCAAACTACCCTGATAGTCCAAATGCACATACGATGCAGTGGTACCATCGTCATGTAGGATGATAATCCTATTTGCTTCATACAAGAGCTCCTTTCCACCCGCTTTGGTGAACTCCTCCTCAACTTTTATGACGATCCCTTCTCTTGCTGCGTGTACGGGTTCCCCAATCTCTAATTGAAAGTCAATTGCGTAGCGTGAATGATTACTGTTATGAGTGAAATTTCCATTAAATCCCTGGGTCACTTTGTACTTCTTGTCCTTTTTAAATGGCAGGATATACAGGTAGTTATCATCGTGTTTAGTGGCCTTAGGGTCACCACCCAGATAGTAGTCGACAGTGTGCTGATCATTAAACGCCTTAGCAATGGCCTTCCTCTCCCCCGGACCCAACTTCAAAATGACTAAGCTATCGAGAGGTGGAATCACTACCCTTGCAATCAAGGAGTCTTTCTCCTCTTGTTTTATAAGCAGATCGATATATCCATAGGTAAGATTGATACCCTTGACCACCCAGGTAGAATCCACCTTTCTCAACCTCAAAGAAATATCTGGTTCTATCTCTGGTTCTGGAGATTGAAAACAAAAAAGCACGATACATGAAACGAGGAAACATGCCATTAGAAACTTGTTAATCATAGCTTGGACAATATTGCGAAATATCCTCAAATGAATCATAAGGCCACTTTCATTCCTGATACGTATATATTTGAAATAATCAACTGAACGCATGAAACGTCTTCTTTCCACACTATCCCAAAAATGGCCCGAATACCTGTTGGAGATATTGGTAATCACCATAGGGATTCTGGGGGCCTTCGCGCTCAATAGCTGGCAAGCCAACAAATCTGAGAGGAATGCTCAGAAAATTACATTAGAGCGACTGAAAGAAAATGTCACAAGCGATTTACGCCGCTATGATTTCCTAAAAAAGGAATATGAGGACCGCATAAGCAGGTGCGACTCCATTTTATCGCTCCTCAAAACACAGAAGACTGTAGAAGACAGAGTAGGTATTATATCCGTTCACGCTATCAACTTTTACCTCATAGAGGCCAATACCACCACCTATTTGGAAATGACCAACACAGGAAGGCTCTACACTTTACCTGATAAAGACTTGAGGGAAAACATCACTAAATACTATCGGGATGTGAATAAATGGAGCCGATACACGGAGAATAGCAACGCTCAACTACGAGGGATGATGATTTTACCTGAAAACAACGACTACTGGCTGATCCAGCAGACCCGATGGTCTGACACTGAAATCGATACTAGGAAATTTCCGTGGTTGAAGAATAAATACTCCAAAGAGCTCAATCAAATAGAATCTCTTATTCTTCGAGCGAGGAAGAATTACGGCAGCAGCCTGGGCACCGCCAACTACCTTCAAAGAAGGGCCAATAATCTTTTGGAAGATTTGGACGAGAAATAAGCACTACAGATGCTGAGCTATCTTAAGCGGTACCTGTAATTCTCAGGACCCTGCAACCCATTCCACTCAGATTGCCAGCTATTTGATTTTGAATAGTATTGGATGGCTTCTTGCAAATTGGATAATTCCCATTCCACCTCTACTGCCTTATTCTCTGCATAGTCCATCATGCCCCTGCGTTCGTCTACAAGACCTATGAATCCGGTACTGCTAGTTTGATAAATCTTAGTCCAACCCTGGTCAGCTACCATTCGATAACCGAGCACCTCTTCATAGAACTGCTGCATTTTTAATAGGTCATTATGGTAGGTCCAGGTGATACTACCATAGAAATTAAGACCATCAATAGCGGTCTCTAGTTTTGTAGCATTTCCCAACTCTGCCATGAATAGCTCGTTTTCCGGGTGTTGCTTGAACTGCTCAAACTCCAGCAAATACCCTCCCGGATCTATAGCAACAAAGCCATCATGAGGGCCTCCCTCTCTTGGTTTATAGGTGTACTTGATCGTCACCTTTTGCTCCTGAAGGTATTGATACCACTGCGGTAGTTGATCAGTCAACAGGGCAATAGCTGTAGACTTTGGCTGATTAGCGGGATGATCATCATTTACTGGATGAACCTGGATACTCGCATTCTCTCCGATACTAAAACCCAATTCATCTGAGAATTTCAAACCCAACACCTCTCTGTAGAAGCGATTAGCCTCCTCAACATTCGCATAGTAGAGATGGGTGACTTGCTGCTTAACGCCAAAAGACTCAAGGGTTTTGAAGGTGGTATTTTTCATCAAAAGCGAGTTGATACCTTGTGGGGTATAACCTAACAACCTTCCAAATCTTCTGGCTGCTGATGTCGGATCCAGCTCATCTAGATCTCTTTTGAATTGCTCATATTGCACCAGTCTTGAACCGCGGTAAACAATCACTACCTCCTTACCTTCTGTTACCGAAGATGGGAACAAGGATGTGACTGGAAACTCCTTTTCTCGAAATAAGGATACACCATAGGCAGTCGCTTTCAATTGGTAACCTTCCCAAACCTTATCGAGCTCTGTGGCTGTCATCGGCTCGCTTAAGGCAATGGGCTTTGCATCATTGGCCACCATCTCACAAAACACACCAAAGGCAGATAAGGCCCTGTCATTCGTAGACTGACAACCAATTGTCAATAAGATCAAAGTGATAAATAAGCCGGAATGATGGTTCAGGAATGTTCTCATAATTGAAGGATTGATTGTAAAGAAAACACTTTGAGCAAAAAGCTCACGGCGAAATAATACCTATTGATAAATTGCAAAGGCTAATAAGATCAATATCTAAATGAGATTCCTTTACCTCCTGGCATTTTTCGGTTTAATGGGTTGTAGCTCCACCTCCAAAGACACGACCTCTAACCTTCCTAATTTACCAGATCCCCTGGAGGCCGGCTGGGAAGGAAAGAAAGTGTGCACTGTACTTGTTGACAATGATGATCATCGCATTTTGAAGTGTGTGTTTCCTCCAGGTGTAGGTCACGAAAAACACTACCACAAACCGCATACCGGGTACACATTAGTGGGTGGCCAGTTCGAAATCACCGATACCACAGGAACCAGAACGGTGAATGTGCCGACAGGCTATGTGTTTGGAAATGATGAGATCAACATCCACCAAGTAAAGAATGTAGGAAAGACCACTTCCGAGTACCTCATCATAGAACCCAAGAGGTGAGCTACTAGCTAGCAGTCGTCATTGAGGGATTTTTAGTAATTTGGGTAGTGACCTAAACATTGCTAATGGACAACATTTCCAACCTTATACTAGCAGCCTCCCTGTTCATCATCATGTACGGGATGGGGCTTTCGCTGACCATCAACGACTTCAGGCAAATCTTCATTACGCCAAAAGCCATTATCACTGGCTTGGTCAATCAGTTGATCCTTTTGCCTTTGCTGGGATTCTTGCTGATTTCCATCTTCCCGGTAAGACCGGAAATCGCTATAGGTGTTATCATACTGGCGGCCTGTCCTGGAGGACCTACCTCCAACCTCATTACACACTTGGCGAAGGGAGATTTGGCACTCTCCGTAAGCTTAACGGCCATAAGCAGCTTCGTAACACTGCTGACCATCCCATTCCTCACCAACCTGGGATTGCAGATGATCATGGGGCAGGATACAGTGATCCAACTTAATATCGCCAGAACCATCCTCCAGGTCTTCGTCATCGTCATCATCCCAATATTGCTCGGCATGGGAACGAGAGGTTGGAAAGCCACTTTTGCCGATCGCATGGAAAAGCCCGTCAGGATCGCATCGGGCATCGTATTTGTCTTGGTGCTGGTAGGCATCATCATCAAAGAAATAGACAAAATACCCGCTTACATTGCGGAAGCTGGATCGATTACCTTGACCTTAAATATCGCCACCATGGCTTTGGGATTACTCTCTGCAAAGTTGATGAAGCTGTCTTTTAAGCAAGGTGTTTCTATTTCCATAGAAAGCGGTATACAGAATGGTACCCTTGCCATCTCCATAGCCACAGTGCTACTTAGCAACACGGCCTATGCCATAGCCCCTGCCGTGTACGGCATATTGATGTTTATCACCGGCGGCCTATTGATTTTTGGTAGTTTGAAAATTAACAAAGGCTGAGATCGACCATGCTTTTTCTCCTCCGACAAATTAGAAGAAAACTCATGAATGAAAATAAAATCGGCACCTATCTGCTATACGCTTTAGGTGAAATAATACTGGTAGTGATTGGGATCTTGATAGCGGTACAAATTGACGATTGGAGCAAAGAACAAGACAGGAAAAATCAAGAGTTTGAAAGCTACCAGCTGATCATCACTGATCTACGCAAGGATTCTGCTTCTTTTTCCAGAGCATTCTCAGGATATACAGAATATCTGAATCTCTATTTTGAGGCCAATCGCATACACTCAGGAAAGGAACCAACTAAACCCGATCTGTTCTTCGACTATTTGGTGATGAACATCAATTTCAACTCTGTGACCCAGGAAAATCACAGCAATACAATTGAAAGGATGATCGATCAGGAAGTTCGACAGCAATTGAACAATTACTTCGGAGGGCTGACCGCTATCCATACCACTACCGAGGAGTTTAATCAGTATATTCAAAATGAATCCAGGCCCTTCTTTCTCCGGAAGCATAATGTCTTTAAAAATGAAGCTGTATTCAATGAGGAAAACCGCACCTTCCCACCTATGCTGAGGGTTTCAACTTTCGACACGGAAAAGCTTGAAGTGATCATGAAGGATGAGGAGTTTCTTCCTATTCTTTCAGGACTCAGGATGTCCATAGGTGCTCACCTGGCCTTTTTAGAAAGAGCCATCCAGCAGAATCACATCTTGATACAGACCCTGGAGCAGAAGCTGAAGCAATAGGAAAGTCACCTTCAGTTGTGTTTTCATTAAATTGAAGACATGAAAAAATCAACCCTACTAATGGCTATGGCTGCGTTTCTAATATGTAGTTGTGGCGCTAAGAAGAATGAGTCTGCTCAAAAAGAAGCCGAAAAAGCGGTGGAAGCAGTAGAAGAAGTTACCGAAGAGGCCGTAGAAGCCATGGAAACAGCCGCAGAAGAGGCGGAGAACATTTCCAAGGATATTGAAAAATCCGCCAAGAAACTGGAAGATGCATTGAAGGACCTTGACAACTGATAAGATGAAAAGAATAGGAACAATTATTATGATCTTCTGTCTTGGTCTCTGCTTATCGCTCTACACTGCAGAAGCGCAAGGGAAGTCCGACAAAGCCAAAGACAAAAAGGAGAAAAACGAAGGCAAAGGCAAAGGAAACAAAGGTCAGAACGGAAAGGGCAAGAAAGACAATCCTCCAGGAAAAGGAAAAGACAAAAGCAAAGGCGATGATGATGACGACAATGATGATGATAGCGATGAAGGAGAAGATAAAGGCAACGCCTATGGCAAGAATAAAGGTGACCTGAAGGGCAAAGAATTTGGTCAGGAGAGAGCTCGTCAGGCTAAGATGAAGTCTGAGGAGAAAAGGAAGCAACTGGGGAAGACAATATCCGATAGCGATGAAAAGGTCAAAGAGGCGAAGGAAAAGATCAAAAAAAGTAAAGAGAGGCTTGAAAATCGCAAAAAGGCCGGAGAGGTAACCGATGAAGAATACAACAATCGGAAAGGAAAAATTGAAATCGCAGAGAAACAGCTGAAAGAGCTGGAGGACAAAATCAAAAAAGGAAAAGAAAAAGGGGGCAATTAAAGCCCTCTTTTTTTTAATACAGACTTTAGAACAAAAGCTCAAATAATGCTCTTTACTACTTCAATCAATAACATAAACTACTTACCTAGAATCACTATTTATTTTGATTTCTTCACACCCAGAGCCTTAAAGAAAGTGTAGCAAAAAGTTCCACCCTTAGCTGTTAGTAGTAGATCTTGAATTCCTTTTGACATCTCTTGCTCCGAAGTAAGGCCTTCTGCTATTGCCTCCTCTTTTACTCCTTCGATCATCGCAGTAAAGGTATTTTTCATGAATCCCTCGACCATATCAGGTTTGGATGCATCAACATAAACCTGACGTGGGCTTGATCTTACATCTTCAAATCCAGCCTTAGTTAGCAGTGGGTATAGAGTGCGACCGATATTAGCATTTCCTCCATTTTGCTTCTGTAGTTCCACCTGAGTTCTGACCGCTTTTTGCGCCATTTCACTATCGGGGTAAAAGTAAGTGGACCCATGATCTCCCTCAATCACAGTAATTGTTCCTCCTTTCTTCAGTACTCTCTGCATCTCCGAAAGTCCTTGCAAAGGGTTTTCGAGATGCTCCAACAAGAAGCAGACAAAGACATGATCAAAAGATCCCGTAGCAAAAGGAAGTTTGTATACGTCAGCCTGCTGAAAGCTGGCATTTTCTAAACCTAGCTTATTGGCGGCCTGATTTGCTTGCGCTAACGATTTTTCAGACAGGTCAACGGAGGTAAACTCCACTTTCGGATTCCTCTTGCATATGATTTGCGTTTGAGACCCTACTCCGCAACCTACCTCCAGGACTTTTGATCCTTCTGGCCAACTGGAGTCGTAATGTAAAAGATCCGTCATAGTATTCGCTTGATCATTGAGTCGCTGACTCTCTGAATCGGAATAACCATGAACATATTTGTTGAGCTGGTTTTGGCTAATATCTCGAACTCTATTTTCCAGAGTTTCAAACTGGTCTAATAGATCCGAACTAGCATCACGCAACTCCTTGCCTTCTGGGGTAAAAAGTAGTTTATTGTTATGCCGATGGAATATTTGCACCTCCAATCGGGATTCCAGGTCCTTAAGCTGATGGCTCAATGCGGATTGTGTTAAACATAGCTTTTCTGCTGCTTTGCTAAGGGAGCCAACTTTAGCGACCGTATCGATCAATTTCAAATGCCTTACTTCTATCATAAGTCAACTATATGATTCGAAAGTAGAAAGCTTGATTGTTAGTTAACACCCATTACTCATGAAAGAATTCACTACCCTCATGAATTGAATTAATGACTTTTTTTGAACTAGAACTTTACAATGATTAGGAGGTGGTTAAATCATAAAGTATCCATGCTAGCATCAGAGAACTCTGGAACTTCTGAAAGTGGCTATACTGTTACAAAGCAGACATTACATCTATGGGATAATTCATGAAATAGAAATTGCTTTGTGGAATGAACATTCCAATAAACATGAAAACATTCAAAAACGGTCTATTGGCCATCATGACCCTGACAGCCATGTCTGTCAGCGCTCAAGACACTAATCCTACTGAGCTTATCCAAAAGATGGAAGCAGCTATGGGAGGTTGGGACCTACTATGGTCACAAAATGACGTAGAGTTCCAATACGATTACGTATACGCGGATGGCAAAGCGGATCTATCTACAGAGCGGTACATATTCGAAGGAGAGCACTCCTGGGCAAAGTATACCCAACATGATATAAACGCCATGCCAGGTAAAGAAGGTGAAGTCATCCAGTCATTGGTAGACAATCAAGCAGTTTGCACCCTTGCAGGGGAAGCCATGACGGATGCACAGGTAGTCGGTGGAACTGATTTTTTAAGAAGAGCCAATTACTTCTGGTTTACAATGTTCTTCAAGCTTAACAATCCTGGAACCGTACACAAATACCTGGGTAGCGAGTCTTTGGAAGGCAAAGACTATCATAAAATCAGTGTTACCTACGAAGGAGATAAAACCGGAAAAGAGCAAAACGATGAATACATCATCTTTATCAATAAAGAAACAATGTTGGTGGATCAGTTCTTCTTTTCCTTACCTGCCATGGGCGTAAATGTGCCTGTCTTGAAAATGGACGTTGAATATGAGGAAATCAACGGGTTGCAATTGCCAACCAAAAGATATGTCTATCAGCCTGGTGAAGATGGAAAGCCTCAAGCCCAACCATTTCTGACTCAGACCTCCTCTAAGGTGAAATTTAATAACGGATTTACACCAGCGGATTTTAAGATCTAGTAAACCAATTTATTTTTGGATTAAAGAAGCCACTTTTCAATTTGAAAAGTGGCTTCTTCCATTATAAACAGTGAATAATGCAGCACAGGATTTTAGGAACAGCAGGATTGGATATTAGCGAAGTAGGCTTAGGCTGTTGGCAAATCGGTGGCAATTGGGGAGGCACTATCGAAGAAGACAAAGCCATTGAAATTCTACAAACCGCCGTGGATCAGGACATCACCTTTTTTGATACTGCGGATGTTTACGGAGATGGTCGCAGTGAACGATTAATTGGAGAGTTCCTAAAAGGAAGTAACAAGGACATTAAAGTAGCTACCAAGTTTGGCAGGCAATCACATATCTTCCCCAACAACTACACTCAGGATGTTTTGAGGAAGTGCGTGGAAGCCTCTTGCGAACGAATTGGCATGTCCCAACTGGACTTACTTCAGCTTCACTGTATACCAACTGAGGAGCTTCGAAAGGGAGACATCTTTGATTGGTTGCGACAACTCAAGGAAGAAGGACTCATCAAATACTTTGGCGCTAGCGTAGAAAGTGTGGAAGAAGGACTTATTTGCATTGAACAAGAGGGCCTCCAGAGCTTACAGGTTATCTATAACATCTTTCGTCAGAAGTTGACAACAGAGCTGCTTCCTCAAGCTGCCAAAAAAGGTGTTGGTATCATCGTTAGACTTCCTTTAGCCAGTGGTTTGCTTTCTGGTAAATTCACCAAAGACACTCAGTTCGACACTGAAGACCACCGAAATTTCAACAAGGATGGCCAGATCTTCAATGTAGGAGAAACCTTCGCCGGACTTCCTTATGAAAAAGGCGTTGAACTATCAGACCAATTGAAGACCAAAACACCAGAGGGCATGACGCTTTTACAAATGTCCTTAAGATGGATTCTCGACCATCCGGAAGTAACGACCATCATACCAGGGGCTAGCAAAGTGGAGCATGTCATCTCCAATGCACAAGCCAGCAACCTCCCTCCTCTTTCACCAGATTTGATTGTCCATCTAGCCAACTTCTATCATCAAGAGATTCATGATCATGTAAGAGGTGTGTACTAAGCATTTCGTTAATGATATGTTATTGAGCTCCATTTACCGGTAAAAGGATCGGACACCTGCTATATTCCATCAAAAAAAAGATGAAACTGACTTCAGGTTTATTACTGGTAATCCTGTCACTTGCAGCTTGCCAGACACACAAGAGCAAATCCGGATGGCAAAAAGTCTACAAGAATGACAAGAATGGACAGGCCGTTTTCGGAGATAAGTCCAAACTCTTTGAAGCTGTAAGATTGGGTTATCCTATCAGAATTGGGTGGGGAGGAAACCGTGTGGAGCATACCGCAGATGCCCAGTTCATGACGATATTGGATGGGAAGGAGGTCTTCGCACAGATTACACCTATTGTCGGACAGGCACCGACTCTCAGAGGAGACTCTTTGCGTATCAGGTTTCGAATTAACAACCACTGGACAAAAATCGCAGGCACCAACGGCTATTCGACCGCTCTCATGACAGACTATCTCAATGATTCGATTGTAGGTGGTGGAGATGATCGATACGCTGCCACTACATGGTACGTACTCTATCCTGAGCATGACCTGACTATAGAACCCACTCCCTTATGGAGAGAGGACTCTCCAAAGTGGAATGAGTGACATAAGTCTTCAAAATGGGGTCTTCAACTTTTCAATAGTTTTAACTCAAAGTCGTAAACTGCATGCGCTCGAAAATACTTATCATATTCATCCTTTGCTGCGCTTCATCACCGCTAACGTATGGCCAAATAGCTGAAACTACCTATTTCGAGTTTCACAGCAACTTCTGGGTGAATCTTCACCACTTCTTATACGAAAAGGCGAGCAATGAACAAAAAGGTAAGCTTGAAGAAGATAGATTAGCCTTTGAGGAAACTGGTGAAAAAGAAGCCATCTCGAACCTCTCACCAAAGGATCAAGAAATACTCGAAAAAGCAATCAGCTACTACCGAGACTACATGATCTCTCAAAGTTTATTCAGAAAACTACCAAGTCTGACATATGCCTTAAGTCAAGAAGGTGAGACCATTGTAGCGAAAGGTGAAATTTCACCATCATTGGCAGATGCACTCAATTTGGTTGCCGGCCCTTATCGCCAACACATATGGCCTGTTCATGACGATTACAACAAGAAAGTCCTTTCCTTACACCTTGATAAAATCAGGAAAATGGAGCCATCGGTCATCTCGAAAATGGAAGAACTTTCGTTGAACGAATTTCCGAATTCTGAAAAAGTAAGGATCGATTTGTCGGCATATGCCAGTTGGTCCGGAGCGTACACCATAACCGACCCCTTTTTCAATATCTACATTTCTTCATTAGACCCCACTAGCGATGCATCTGAATTCATCGAAACAGTCTTTCACGAATCGACCCACCTTCTCTTCAGGTACGGCAGTCCTTTTCGAGAATTATCCTATAACACTGCACAAGAATTAAAGGTCGAACAGCCTCGAAGTTTCTGGCACGCCTGTCTTTTCTACTTATGTGGTAAAGTGGTGCAGCAGGAGCTTCAGCAATTTGGTATTGAGCATGAACTAGTAATGGATACCAAGAACATCTTTAGCAAGGTATCCACTACTACATTTCGCGACTCCTTCGACCTGTATATATCGGGTGAGCTTAGCGCAAAAGAAGCTCTGGTCACTATTCTGAATGATCTGAAACCATAGCACTCACTAGAGTTCTATCTCCCCTACCTGACGGATGTCTCTTGAAGAAGAGCCTATCAGTATGTTGTACTTACCGGGTTCTAACTGCCACATTGCTTTCTCTTCGTCCCAGTAGCTCAATTCACTAGCAGGCACAT
>CAZZHO010000158.1:0-10821 GCA_964653795.1 uncultured Roseivirgaceae bacterium
GGCCGGCAAGAAGATCCTGTTCTTCGGTACCGGCGACCAGGCCGGGTACCCCGATGGATAAATTTACCTTGACCATTTTCATGGCCATCGCTGACCGGGAGCGTGAACTGATCAGCATTCGCACCAAAGATGCCCTTGCCAGCCTGAAAGCGAAAGGCAAGCAGTTGGGGACACCAGGGAATCTCACCGACAGCGCCAGAGAGAAGGCTATCCAGGCGATAAAAGCCAAAGCGCAAAAGAATGAGAATAACCGACGTGCCAGGGATGCGGCAAACGATAAGCGACAAGCTGGAAAGACTCTGCAAGTTATCTCCAACGAGTTGAACGCCGCAGGATATAAGACAGCGCGTGGAAAGGTATTCACTCCGAGGCAGGTGAGTCGGTTGTTGGTTCAGGTTTAAAACCGTGTAATCGAAAAGGCTTAAAATAAGTCTTTATCGAATCATCCGGATATGTACCCCAATATCAAGTTGCGCCCAATCTTTGTCAGATGTCAGCACCGGGATATTCTTGGTTTTCGCTAAGGCTAGACAAGAACAATCTCCAACAGATAACCCCAGCTTGCGGGTCTTGATATGAATATCAGCAGCTAAATTGCTTTGTTCTTGGTCGAAGGAAATCACCTCTGTTTCCAGAGGATCAACTCGTTCCCTCGCTTCCTCCAGAGAAGAAAGCCCTAACCGCTTTGCAACGATATAGAGGGCTTCCGTTCGGTTAATGGCACTGGTACAGGCAAAAGACAAAGTAGGAACCACTTTCTCCATACCTGGTTCTTTCAGAATGACGGCCACAATTGCTGATGCATCCAATACGACCCGTTCAGTCATCGGTGGATAGTCCGTATTGAATGGCCTCTTTCTGGGCTTCTTTTCGCCGTTCTTGAATTAATTCATCGGAGGCATAATCCCTTTTGGCAATTTTGTCTTTAACGTTTTGGGGTATGGAAGCGTGTATTTTTTTCAAGGCTTCTTTGATGCGCAATTGCTTGGGAATAACCGTCATGGCATTGTCATCTAATGCCAGTTCTACTCTACCTCCATTCGGCAACTCCAAGGCATGACGAAACGATGCCGGAATAAACAGCCTACCGTCTTTCGATATTGTGGCGTCAATTCTTTCTACCATAAAACCATCATACACCATTATTCAGAATATGGGAAATGGTTTTTCATCCCATGATTCCCTATCTGGGTGCTGCCCAACAAACAAGCATTATCCTAATCTAGATATGACAGCCATTTTATTACATCATTTGTACTAACATACCTACAGCCATCACAATCATTACGGAATTTTCAGTAAGGGTAACTTGTGTCATGGGAAGGTTAAAAACCGTACCCAGACAGGCACATTGTATGCTACGTTTTTGCCATAAAGCTTGTGCAACTCCTATAGTCCCAATGGTGATTACTACCAGTGTTATAATATTGGTAAGAAATAGGTTTATTCCTGTCAAATAAGCGATTCCCAAAGACAATTCAATAAAAGGGTATATATAGCCATAGCTTAACCAACGTTTCGATATAGGATCATAATTAGAAAAAGAATGGGCAAAGCCTTTAATATCGAGAAACTTAAAGAATGAAAATGCAACAAAAAACCCACCCATGAATATTTGCATAGCTTTTATGGCATTCCAACCTTCGGTCAACTGAGTAAGGAGAACTAGCCCAAGTAAATAACTGAAGACCAATAATAGCGGAAAAAGACGCTTTAGGTTATGAGAGGAATCTTGGGAAGAAGTCGTGTTTTTATGTGGATTAGAAATGCTATAGGAACCAACTTCTGTCAATGCATTTTGCAAGTGTGTTATGCCAATATGTTGGTGCATCTCTATTTGGACTTCTCCATTCAATAAGTCTATTTGGACATCTTTTATTTCCCCGATTTGTTTCAGAGCTTGAGTAACGCTTTTTGCACAACCGTTGCAGGTCATACCATCTATTTTGTAAGTATGGATCATATCATCATTATTTGAGACAAAATTCCCTTTTTATCAATGAATTAGTCCTATACTTTTTTGGTAATGATTTATAAATTTTTGCTATACAAAGTGATGTTTATTGCAGAGATATAACCAGTAAAGGAACATTTTTTCATAGCATCATTGAATATCATCCAGAGACTTCCGGCGTGGCCCGGTTAATTTTAAAAAAGCTGTGGGGCTGAGTCCCGTGACTTTTTTGAATTGACCAGAGAGGTGTGAAACACTGCTGTAATCTAGCTCAAAAGCAATCTCACTAAGATTTTTCTCCCCATAAATGAGTAATTCTTTGACTCGCTCGATTTTTTGCAAAATGATGTATTTCTCTATTGTAATTCCCTCAAGGGAGGAGAATAATTTACTAAGATTGAAATAGTTAGATCCTGTTCTTTGGGCCAGGAACTCTGAAAAATTGACTGATGAGGGTTTTTCCTGCTTATGATGGATATGTTCAATAATGAGGGTTTTGACAGATTCAACCAATTGGGCCTGTTGACTCTCGATGACCTCAAATCCATTTTGTTGCATGACTTTCTGAATGATCGACCATTGGTCAGTACTCAGTTCTTCTTTCAGAACGACTTTTCCTAGCTCAATTTGCTCTATGCTATATCCAAGCTGTTGAAGCTCTTCTTTAACCACTCGAATGCATCTTGCACAGACCATATTCTTGATAGCCAAAATTTTTGATGGTTTCATACGAGTTCTTTTTTGAGCAATTGAGCATTAATAGCGACAATGACAGTACTGAGACTCATGAAGGCTGCACCAATCGCTGGTGAAATCATGATCCCCCATTGATAGAGTACACCTGCTGCCAATGGAATCGCGATCACGTTATAGGCCGTAGCCCAAACCAGATTTTGAATCATCTTTTTGTAGGTGGCTTTCCCGAACAAAATCATGTTGCTGATATCTTTGGGATTGCTATTGACTAGGATAATGTCGGCAGTCTCCGCAGCGACATCGGTACCGCTGCCGATAGCTATCCCAACATTGGCCTGAGCCAAAGCAGGTGCATCATTGACACCGTCCCCTGTCATGGCCACAAAGGCACCGCCTTGCTGAAGTTCATTTACCTTATTCAGTTTTTGATCGGGCAATACCTCAGCGAAAAAGTCATCCATATTTAATTCTTGGCTGACCTTTCTGGCTACGGATTCATTATCTCCGGTTAGCATCACCGTTTTGATGTTGTTTTTGTGCAAGGTCTTGATAGCTTCTTGGCTTTCAGGGCGTATCTGGTCCGCTAATGATATGAATCCGGCTAACTCATCCTCAACTATTATGAAGACAATGGTCTCGCTTCCATCATTTTGTGCCTCATTAGGTATGGCAATGCCTTTTTCTTTCAAATAGCCAGGGCTGACCACTTTTATATCTTTACCTTCTACGGTTGCTTCTACGCCTTTTCCGGTGATGGACTGGAAATCTTTGGCTTCAGGAACCCGGAGATTCTCTGCTTTCACCTTTGTCATAATCCCTTCTGCGATGGGATGTTCTGAATTTGATTCCAGCGCACTGGCCAAGCGCAGGAGTTCTGATTCATCTATGCTTTTTCTTACGCTGACAATCCGATTGACCCCAAATTCTCCGATTGTCAGCGTCCCGGTTTTATCAAAAACGAGCGTATCTATTTTTCGGGCATTTTCAAAAGCAGTACGATTGCGAATCAATAGCCCATTCTGGGCAGAAATTGCTGTAGAAATGGCTGTAACCAGTGGAATTGCCAATCCAAGTGCATGAGGGCAGGAAATGACCATAACCGTTACCATACGCTCCAGGGCAAAAGAAAACTCCTTTCCTAACAATAACCACGTAGCAAGGGTTCCAAAGCCTACACTAAGCGAAACAATGGTTAGCCAGAAGGCGGCTTTATCCGCTAGTTTTTGGGTTTTGGATTTTTTCCCCTGGGCTTCTTTAACCATGTTAATGACCTTAGAGAGATAGCCTTCTTCTCCTGTCCCAGATACCTCGACTTTGAGGGAACCTTTGCCATTGACACTACCACCAATGACTCGATCTCCATTAGATTTGCTGACAGGCTTGCTCTCACCTGTCAGCATACTTTCGTTCAGGCTGCTCTCTCCCTCGATAATTGTCCCATCAGAGGGGATTTTCTCTCCAGGCTTGATTAGGATTATATCTCCCTTTTTGAGGTCTGATACGGGTACGTCCATGATATGATCCTCATGAACCAAGTGGGCTTCATCAGGCATGAGTTCGGCTAGTTTTTCTAAGGCTTGTGATGCCCCCATGACTGATCGCATCTCGATCCAGTGGCCGACTAACATGACATCGATGAGCGTAGCCAGTTCCCAGAAGAAGGTTTTTCCTTCCAAGCCAAAGACCACCGCTGTGCTGTAGCCATAGGCGACCACAATGGCGATGGCAATTAGGGTCATCATGCCCGGAGACGTTCCCTTTAACTCCTCAACCATTCCCTTGAGAAAAGGCCATCCCCCGTAAAAGAAGATGAAAGAGGATAAGGCAAATAGTACATAGCTATCGCCTGTGAAAGCCCAATCTAATCCCAACCATCTTTGGATCATGGGCGATAGGAGGAGAATGGGTATGGTTAGAATAAGGGATACCCAAAACCGCTTTTTGAAATCCTTAATCATCATGCGGTGATGATCCTGATGATTGTGATCCTTCTCTTGAGGATGCTCCTTCATATTCGGGTGCTCGTGATGAGAATGTTCCATTGCTACTTTTTAGATTAACCGATTAATCTGAACTACTTGGTAGTCTCGCTTTGCCCCCAATTGTATATGGTGCCAATGAGAAAATCGCTTACCCATCCTATAACCGAAAGTCAGGATGATACCAATTATGGATTGTCCTATAGGAACATCCATACGACTAACCGATGATACATCCAGACCGTGGAGAATGCTGTTAAAAAACCAGGTTGTACCATCTTGTCCTGCAATTAACATCAGACATATACAACCGAGATATATGATAGCTCCTGTTGTTCCAAGTGCTAGTCCCAGTTTCTTCGCGTTTAACTTTCCCATGGTGAGTTGTTTTTTCTTGCGTTTACAATTCTTCTTTTACACTGCCGCAGTGAAGCATTTTATCTCCGAAATAAGGATTATTGACTTCCTTTTCTGTGGCTAACCAGTAACCACCTTTACCTTCAAAAGCCATGGGGCAGTATTGCCTATATACAGGATTCTCATTCGCTTCTGTGGCTTTGAGCATGGCATACACATTGTCAGAGAGATTGTTGAAGTGGTCTCGTTGATGACCGAGATCTTGCGTCTCTGCTATATGCTCCACATCGAAACGGATATTTTTGAGGAGTTCATCCTCTTCACTTCCCAGAGTCTCTACAAGTTTAATAGCAGCTTGGCTGGCAGCCTCCCCATTGGTCAGAACAAGGGCGTCCTTTAACTGAAGGTAGGCCACCAGGATTTTCTGGGCCTGTTCTTTGGGAATGTCCGTTTCAGCTGTTGAAGTCTGCGTAGGAGCAGCAGATTCCATGTGATTTGCATGGTCAGCATGGTCATGATTCTGGCTTTGACTTCCATCAGTACATGCGGAAAGAGAAAAAGCCATGAGAATTACAAAAGCGGTTAGGTTTAATGATTTGAAAAAAGTCATGAGTTCTTATGAATTAATGATTATGAAATTGATGTGGATTAGTTTCAGATTGTTGAACGGGGGCAGGCAACTGTTGAGTAACCGAGCCACAGGTGAGCATGTCCTCTCCGAAATAAGGATTGTTAATTTTTTCCTGAAGGCTCAGCCAATCTGCCCCTTGATTGTTCATCGCCATGGGGCAGTGTTGGACAAAAACAGTATCCTCATTAATCCCCAACACCTGTATCGCTTCAATCAGACTGGCAGAGAGAAAACTGAATTGGTTCCTCTGATCGGAAAGCTCCTTGCTGGAAGTAATTTCTTCGGCATGAGTTGTTAAGGCTTTTGCCTGTTTCATCCAGTAATTGTGAACATCCCCTTTCAGTAGGGCCATGTCTGCTGCCATTATCTTTGAGAGAAGTGCGTTGGCTTGGATTTGTGCCTCTTCTTGATTGGATTGACCCAGCGCATCTTTCAGTGGCAAATAGGCTTTAATGATCTCGCCTAATTGTAGCTGAAAGGCTTGAGGGGTGAGGCTTGTATAATTGGGTATATCGGATGAAGCATTTCCACGATTTCTGACCAGTCGATTCATCATGCTCTGCTGATTGTTGAGTTGGGCAGCGGCATCAATAGAAAAACTACCATAGGTAACGACCTCATCCCCAACTTGAAGACCATTTTTGACGAGATAACTGCTTCCTACTCGTTCTCCCAGTTCGATTTCCTGATAGCGGAAAGATGGAACGCTCATATTGGGTACTTTCACGTACACAACGGAACGTTGCCCCGTCCATAAGACTGCCGACTTAGGGAGGAGTAATTGTTCTTTTTCCGAAGCAGGAGAAAGCAACTCGCCTTTGACAAACATCTCGGGTTTCAGAGACCGATTGGCATTTGACACATCTCCCCTGATGGAGGCAACCCGAGTTTGAGGATTGATAACTGGATCAATAAAAGTGATACGAGTGGTAAAGGTTTTTCCAGGGACAGAGGGTGTGGTAAAGCGGACTTCATCTCCCACCTTAATTTGTGCGAGGTCTTCTTCATAAGCATCAAACAATACCCAGACCCGGTTCAAGTTGACCAGGTCAAATAATACCCCGCCCTGCTTTACATAGTCTCCTACCGAAACCCTGCGAGTGGTAACCACACCTGAAGCATCGGCATAGATGTCGAAAGTCTCCTGTATGGCTCCACTGTCTGCCATTGCCTGAATTTGCGCTTCTGTCAGCTTCCAGTAAGCCAATTTTTGTTTGGCAGCTGTGAGCAGCCCTGGATTGTTGTTTTTCAGCTTGATTGCCTGGAAAAGCTCCTGTTGGGCTGTGATGAGTTCAGGGGAATAGAGTTTGGCGATTTTCTGTCCTCGACTTACATTTTCCCCTTCAAAAGAGACATAGAGTTTTTCAATTCTCCCAGGAATATGGGCTACCTGGCTGGCGGCTAAACGCTCATCCTCGTGGATTTTTCCCGAAAGGCTGAGTACTTTTTCTGCCGTTCCACTTTCCCCGATTACAGTCGTTTCTATTTGGGCAAGTTTGACCGCCGCTTTCGTCATTTCTAGTACAAGTGGATCAGAGGACGTGTTTTCCTCCAATGGAATGAGGTCCATTCCACAAATCGGACAACTTCCTGGCTCATTTTGACGAATCTGCGGGTGCATGGAGCAGGTCCATATGGTTTCTCCTGCTTCATGGACATGCTCAACCTCTCCTGTAGGCATAGGTGCTGAGGAGGGTTGAAAGAGCAAGTACCCCAAGCCCAAGCCTAATATCACTGCAAGCAATAAGCCTGTAATGATAAGATGGGGTTTATATTGGTTAAATCGTTTATTCATGATTTATCATCTTGGTTAATAAGGTAAATACCGTTCGATTCCTGCTTTGGAAATATGGCTTCTCACCACGGCCTGGAGTTGACTTAGCTCATAGTCGAGCAGGGAAACCTCCAATTGCAGTAATTCATCAAAACTCCGGGATTGGCCCGTATAGTCCGTTTCCAGAATTTGAATAGCAGACTGTGTCGTTTGGATTTGCTGCTGGTAGAGTTCCAGATCAAGACGAGTGTCTTCATAATTGGTATAGGCCTTTTCGATCATCGCCTCAAATAGACTGATGGTTTCCTGCTTTCGGGCTTCAATTGCCTCTATCCGGAACCGTTCTTCGCGATCCTTGGCCTGATATTTTTGCCTGTAAAGGGGAATGGAGATAGTGGCCCGAATCTGAAAAGCATCCCTTCCATTATTAGTAGGAAGCGCGTCGCTCCGTTGTCCGGTATTGATATAGTCTGCCCCGATTCCAAAGGAAGGCCTTCCCTGGAGTTCATTTGCCCGTATCGCTACATTGGATGCTTCTTGTTGAAGTTCATACATCCTGACCATCGGGTGAGCCGTGCGTATCTCGGACAACAGCGAATCCTGTGAGATTTCCAACTCGGCAAAGGAAAGGTTATCAGGTACCAGAATCGGCGTATCTACGTTTCGGTGAAGAATCTGGTTAATTTCTGCTAAGGGGATTCGTTTGCGATTCTCGAGCAACTGGAGCTTTTGGGTGAGTTCATCTATCATTAAATCGAGTCGCAACACGTCTGCTAGGGTCACTTTCCCACTGGATACTTTTGCCTCAGCCAATCCCTTGAGCGATTCAAACAGGACAATATTCCGCTCAATGATGAACTTTGAAGCTTGCAATTCATACAAGGCAAAATAAGCCAGAGATATGCGATACCTTAACTCTAATTCTGTCGCTGCAATTCGTTCAAACTTAGCTTTGGCCTCAGCTAAGGCCCAATCTTCTTGTGCCTGCAAGGTTCCAAACCAAGGAAACATTTGAGTAACACTGATTCTTCCGCGTTGAGGTCCAAGCCGGGTCTCTACCGGCAGAATAAACGCTCCCACTCCAATTTCTGGATTCGGCAACTGACTGATTTGAGGAGCCTTTTCCAAAGCAGCTTGATACTCTTTTTTCAGGGCTTGCAGTTCCTGATTGGCTGCCACGGCTATTTGTAGCAATTCGTCGGGGCTTTGGGCATGGGTCTTTTGAGTAACACTCATGATGATGCCCAAAACCAACAGGATATTTATGATTATCTTCTTCATGTTTTTCTTCTTTGTTCAACATTGAATTGCCATTCCTTCCAAAGGGAGTAGAGTACCGGGACTGTAAACATGGTCAAACCTTGCAGAACCATTCCTCCAAAGGAGGGTATGGCCATTGGCAACATGATGTCCGCACCTCTTCCGGTCGAGCTTAGAATAGGAAGCAAGGCCAGGATGGTAGTGGCCGTTGTCATCATAGCAGGACGAACGCGACGCCTACCACCTGCGATTACAGCATCTCTTATTTCGGGGATATTGCTTGGCTTATTAGTTCGGAAACTGTCTTTCAGAAATGTTGCTACCAGTACTCCATCATCTGTTGCAATGCCAAACAATGCTAGGAATCCAACCCATACGGCAACACTCAGATTGATGGTTTCAACCTGAAATAAGTCTCGCATATTGGTTCCAAATAGGGTGAAATCCAGGAACCAGGGCTGATCATACAAGCCGATCATCAAGAATCCTCCCGAAAAGGCGATGAAGACTCCAGTAAAAACCATTAGTGAGATGGCTACTGAGCGGAACTGGAAATAGAGAATGAGAAAGATTAAGGCTAAGGCAATCGGAACTACCACGGCCAGACGTTTGCTGGCTCGTACTTGTTGCTCATAACTTCCTGCAAAGCGGTAACTAATACCTGCTGAAACTTCAAGTATTCCAGCTTCAATTTGATCTGCGAGGTACTTTTGTGCCTGATTGACTACTTCTACTTCAGAATAGCCATCTTCTCGATCAAAAAGAACATAGCCAATAAGAAAGCCATCTTCACTCTTAATGGATTGTGGTCCTTGTTCGTATCTGGTTTTCACCAGCTCCCCAAGTGGAATTTGTCCACCATTAGAGGATGGAAGTAACACCCGCTGTAATATCTCTGGGTCATCCCTCAATTCTCTCGGATATCGGATCCGAATGGCATAGCGTTCTCGGCCTTCCACGGTCGTGGTCATACTCATCCCCCCTATGGTAGCCTGAATATAACGTTGGACATCTTCGATCCTCAATCCATGTCGACTAATTGCATCACGATCAATGTCCAAAAGCAGATAAGGCTTGCCTACAATGCGATCAGCGAACACTGCTGCATCTTTGACTCCTTCTACTTCTTTTAGGGCGTTCTCTAATTTCAGCCCAAATGCCTCAATCGTTCTCAGGTCTGGGCCGCGAACCTTGATACCCATAGGTGCGCGCATACCTGTTTGCAGCATCACTAACCGGGTCTGAATAGGCTGTAGTTTGGGAGCCGAAGTAATACCCGGAAGTCTGGTTGCTTTGACTATTTCTTCCCAAATATCATCCGGACTTTGAATATGATCTCTCCATTGCCGGAAGTATTGCCCCTTTGGGTCAGGGATAAGCTCTCCGTTTTTATCTTGCTGGTATTCCCCCGTTTCAGCATCATAAGCGAAGCGAATTCGGTGTCCTTGCGTATCGGTTTTATATTCAGATTTGTAGAGAATGACATTCTCGTACATGGACATGGGGGCCGGATCTAGCGCACTTTCTACTCGTCCTGCCTTTCCAACTACGGTTTCGACTTCTGGGATAGCTGTGACGGCCATATCCAGTAATCGTAGATTTTTGATATTTTCCTGCATACCTGCATGAGGCATGGCCGTAGGCATGAGCAGGAAAGAACCTTCGTCTAGTGCGGGCATAAATTCCTCACCAGTTTGCTGAAGTACCGTGTATCCCTGATAGATCAGCAGCCCAACGAGGCTTAGGAAAATGAATTTATACCTGAGCAAAAAGCGAAGGATACGTTCATAAAAATGGATAACGACATAGAAAGACCCGATCAACAATCCAATGATGTAGCTGACAAATAGGAAATTGGTCAGCAGGGATTTACTTACCCCTAGTGGCATCCAGACACGCGTAAGTAAAAAGGCCACCATGAGTGCATATAGGATGGGTTGCAGCCAGGTAAACAGGGAGAAGAGGTTATTTCTATTATCCTGAATCCATAATCCAGCTATTCCGAATGCGCCGATTATACTGATGAGCCAAGCTAAGGGCTGAAAAAAAGTGAGGATGATCCCAGCCAGAAACAGCAGGCCATTGAGTACATATAGGATACTTTTTTTCCTGACTCGAATAGAAAAAAGGGAATGGGCCAAAGGGGGAATGATCGTAATGGCT
Organism: uncultured Roseivirgaceae bacterium; assembly: GCA_964653795.1. Lineage (GTDB taxonomy): Bacteria > Bacteroidota > Bacteroidia > Cytophagales > Cyclobacteriaceae > JAWPMT01. Next base: position 10,815 of record CAZZHO010000158.1, read on the forward strand.
ACTATGA
>CAZZHO010000159.1:0-10788 GCA_964653795.1 uncultured Roseivirgaceae bacterium
TCTATGTCGGATGTTTGTATAGGCAAAGCGTCCGCTCTTCTTATAAACATCTCATCACGAACACCTTCCAGGGTTGCAGTAGGAGTATAGATTACCCCGAAGTTCAATGCTTTTTTTTCAGTTAAGTTATGTCGATAGTAACCTCCAAACTGAACAATGAAATCATTGTAAGACACGTCGTTCGAGTAAACTACGGAAAATGGAGAAACATCCCCTTCTACGATCGTCTCCGAAGAATTCCTTATCGATCCAAATAAGTATGAGGCTTTTATTCCTATTGCCAGGTTGTTGCGCAACCTGATTCCATTGGACCAATCCAACCTGGTTAGGCCTCCTTCTCCGGTAAATCTATTTCTCGAAGTAACGTCAGTCCCATCTATTGGTTGATCATTGAAAAAATCGTAATTGACGGTTGAGTACGGTAGCAACGCAACATTTGAAGTCCACTTCGCTGGAATAATTGGAAATGATATATTCAACAATCGCAGACCTGCAGTTCCATCAGAACCAGTGGTATTGGTTGAACGAAAGTTCCTTAAATCTCCTTGGAAACCAACATTAAAGGTGGTTAGAGCATTATTTACTAAAAGAGCCGGATTAATACTGTTGATCTGCCAGTAAGTGGGGGTACCTATTCCAATTCCTCCCATACCTATATGATTTGGCATTCCTTGAGACACCAGTTCACCCAGCCCATTATTGCTGTATGGAGAAACTATTGTTTGGGCTTGACCTACTAAAAACAACCCCAATGCCAACACCAAACAAATAAATCTAAACCGCCACATTGTGTTCTAAAATGAAATTAAGCCCTTCCAATACAATTTTTGGGCGCACAAAGATGTCCTCTCCTAGCGAGGATTCAAAAACCTCAGCGTCTCCTCCAGTAAGAATAACGGTCATTTGATGTGAATCTTTCTTAAAATGCTGTATAAAACCCCTTATTTCTGACAGAATACCCGTAATTACACCTCGATGCATACAAGCGACAGTTGATTTTCCGGGCAGCGCTGCATTGATTGATTTCCAACTCTGAGTAAGGTCCGGAAGGGCACTCGTATAGCTGTGCATTGATTTAAAGCGCAACTGAATACCAGGTGAAATAACACCTCCCTGAAACCTTCCTTCGTTGGATATAAAATCGTAATTAATACAGGTGCCGACATCAACTAGAAGGATATCGTTTCCCTTAAATTCAAGCCACGCGCCTGCAGCACCCGCAATCCGATCCAGACCCAGTGTCGCCGGTGTGTCATAATCTAAGGCAATTGGTAATCGACAAGTGCGATCAAATAGTATTGGCTGAATACCAAAATCTACCCATTCCAATTCGTACTCCTTATTTACAGAACTAATAATGGATGGAGTATCTACCACAAAAGGAGTTTCCTGGGATTGAGATAAATCAAACACATTGACCTTTTTCAGTTTGCCATTTTGAAACTCACCAACCTTCACACGCGAATTACCAATATCAAATACATGGCTAGACTTTAGCATGCCACAAATTTAACCGGACCAAAGAGCATGCGTCTCATTTCGTAAGTCATGATATATTTGTCATGACAAGTAATTTTCCTAAATACTATTTCTTATGAAAGAGCTACTAACCCAGTTTGAAAGCAAAGCACCTGAAATCGTATTCGAATGGCATGACCCGGAAACAGAGGCTGTAGGGTGGGTAGTGATTAATTCCTTGAGAGGAGGCGCAGCGGGAGGTGGTACGCGCATGCGGTTGGGATTGGATAAAAAGGAAGTGGAGTCTCTGGCCAAAACAATGGAAATAAAATTTACCATTTCTGGTCCCCCGATCGGTGGTGCCAAGTCAGGTATCAACTTCGACCCAAGAGACCCAAGAAAACCCGAAGTGCTTAAAAGGTGGTTTAAGGCTGTATCTCCAATTCTAAAGAATTATTATGGTACTGGGGGCGATTTAAACGTGGATGAAGTGCATGAGGTGATCCCAATCACCGAGGAATATGGCCTTTGGCATCCTCAGGAGGGGATTGTAAATGGCCACTTCACACCAGCAAAGCCTGCGAAAATCAATAAAATTGGAAGGTTGCGCCAGGGAGTGTCCAAAATATTAGAGGACAATGAGTATGTCCCTACTTCAGATAGAAAATACACTGTCTCTGACATGATAACTGGTTATGGGGTAGCTGAGAGTGTTCGTCATTTCTATAACATTTGGGGTGGAGACATCACGCAAAAGCGGGCGATAATACAAGGTTGGGGCAATGTGGGTGCAACTGCTGCCACTTACCTGGCTAAGTATGGAGTGAAAATAGTAGGAATTATTGATCGGCAAGGAGGTCTACTATCTGAAGAAGGTTTTCAACTTACAGCAATCAAGGACCTCTTTTTCCAAAGACAGGGTAACAAATTGATCTCCGAAGACCTAATTCCTTTTGAAGTGTGTAACCGAAAAATATGGGAAACGGGCGCAGAGATTTTCGTTCCTGCCGCGGCGAGTAGACTGGTTAGTGAAGACCAAGTTAATAGTATGTTAGCCAATGATTTGGAAGTGGTGGCTTGCGGAGCTAATGTGCCTTTTCAGGATCCGCAAATTTTTTATGGACCCATAGCAGAGTTAGTTGATAAGAACGTTGCTTTGATTCCCGACTTTGTTGCCAACTGCGGCATGGCCAGAACGTTTGCCTATCTCATGCAAAACGGAGATGATGCGGTGACTGACGCTGACATCTTTAGTGATACTTCGAAAACAATCGAAAACGCACTGGAGATGATTCATTCTCAAAATGAACAGAAACAGTATTTAGCAAAATCGGCCTTTGAAATTGCGCTAAATCAACTTATTTAAATTCTTATTTGCTTTTCATGATTTGAATTGCAATTTTAGTGAGGCAGATTACCTGCCTAAACTCAATCATGAAAGTCAATCTTCGCCATGTTCTGCTGGTATTCTTTTTGCTGGGAATTTTTTCCACTGCCAGCGCAATTGACACAACCTCGTCTATTGAGGAAGTTGCGAAGGTTGAGTTAATATCCGGCGGAGACGAGGGTGGTCATGGAGACCATCATGGCCCTGCTCCTTGGAGTGTCGTTCCTTTCGTAGTGTTACTATTGATGATCGCCACTGGGCCTCTCTTCTATGAGCATTTCTGGCATAAGAATTACCCTTTAGTTGCCGTCGTATTGGCAGCTTTAGTGGTCGGCTACTATTTGTTTGGGCTACACAATAGTCACGGTCCTATTCATGCACTAGCAGAATACGTTCAGTTTATTGCACTGCTTTCAGGTCTTTATATAGCCTCTGGCGGTATCATGATCATCGTGGATAAAAAGGCCGCTCCCGGGACAAATGTTATACTGTTGGCGGTAGGTGCGGTAATTGCCAACATCATCGGTACAACAGGAGCATCCATGCTTTTGATAAGACCTTTCATCAGGTTGAACAAAAATCGGATCAAGGCATATCACATTATATTCTTCATCTTTCTTGTAAGTAATATTGGCGGATGCTTAACTCCTATCGGGGATCCTCCGCTTTTTCTTGGGTTTTTAAAGGGAATTCCTTTCTTCTGGACCCTTTCGAATAACCTACTTCCATGGGCATTTGCTGTGGTTATCTTATTGATCTTGTTCTACTTCTTTGACAAGAGAAACAAATCTGATTACAGCTTTGGTGAAGAGCAAGCAGAACCCACTAATAAAGTGGCTGTACGTGGAACAAGAAATTTTGCATGGTTGGCAGTAGTTGTAGGAGCTGTCTTCCTTGATCCGAATGTGTTCCCTTGGGTGCCGGGCATAGAGTATGATGGCGTCAAATTCTCTTTTATCCGTGAGATCATCATGCTGTCTTGTGCTTACCTGTCTTTCAAGTTTGCGGATAAGCAAGCTTTAAATGGTAATGATTTCAGCTTCGAGCCTATCAGGGAGGTAGCTTTTATATTCATCGGCATTTTTGGCACCATGATGCCTGCTTTGGAATTGGTTAGCAATTTCGCCCAGTCTCCAGACGGAGCAGCCTTGATCTCCCACAATACTCTTTATTGGGGAACAGGTCTACTTTCAGGATTCTTAGATAATGCACCCACTTATATTAATTTCTTAACTGCGGCTATGGCCTCTAAAGGAGCTAGCATCACTGCCTTGACGGATGTAATGGAATACGCAGCTGGAGGTTTTCCTAACTCTATTTTGAATCTGAAGGCTATCTCAGTGGCAGCGGTATTCTTTGGAGCTATGACCTACATTGGGAATGGCCCTAACTTCATGGTTAAATCCATTGCGGAGCAAGTGGGTATCAAAATGCCGTCTTTCTTCGGCTATATCATTAGGTTCTCAATACCTATTTTACTTCCTATCCTCTTCATAGTCTGGTTGGTGTTTTTTGCTTTCCAATAAAAGACTATTTAAAATCAAAAAGCTCGTCATTCAGTAAATTCAGTGCTTCTGACTTGTATTGAGTATCGATAAGCAAAGAGATGTTGTTTTTGCTACCCCCGTAAGAAATCATACGGATCGGGATATCATGCAAAGCCTTGAGAATCTCCGAACCTAAACCTCGATTTTCCGCAACCATATCACCTACAATACAAATGATGGTCTGGTCACGGTCAATCTCAACCTTCCCAAATGGCAAAATCTCCTGATGAATATCTTCCAAATAAGTTTGGTCATCGATCGTCAACGAAATAGCCACCTCCGAGGTGGTGATCATATCAATAGGCGTTTGAAACTTCTCAAACACTTCAAACACTTTCCGAAGAAAACCATAGGCCATGATCATTCGGGAGGATTTGATTTTAACAGCAGTGATATCACTTTTAGCTGCTATTGCTTTTACCCCTGTTGGATTCGTCTCTGAACTGATAAGAGTGCCATGAGCATCAGGCTTCATTGTATTCTTAATCCTCACTGGCACATTGTGAAAATGAGCAGGAATGATGCAATGTGGGTGAAGGATCTTGGCCCCAAAATATGCTAACTCACTTGCTTCTTCGAAAGACAATTTAGAGATAGGTCGAGTCTGATTTACTACTCTGGGATCATTGTTGTGCATCCCATCTATGTCCGTCCAAATCTGAACTTCATCTGACTTGAGGGCCGCGCCTATCAATGTAGCCGAGTAGTCACTACCTCCTCGCTTGAGGTTATCTGTACCCCCATGAACATTTCTACACAAAAACCCCTGAGTGATAAACAGATCACAATCCTCCTTTTTTGCCAGGATTTGGGATAGCCTTGTTCTGATAGTCTCGATATCCGGATCTCCCATTTCATTCAAATACATGAAATCCAAAGCTGAAAGCAACTCATTCTTTACCGCGATGGAGGTCAAATACAAGGAGAATAACTTGGTAGAAATGAGCTCGCCCATCACTACAATTATCTTCGGTATCTGATCGTAATAAGGTTGAGAGGTAAGTTTTTGTAGCTCCTTAAAATGTCGTTGTACATGCGTCTGTGCTTCTGTACGGTCCACAGCATTTTCATAGAGTTCCTCTATCAGAAGGTCATATTTTGCCCGCAATTCACTGATGCAGTTCTGTACTCTCTTCGTTTCGCCATCTTTGAAGAGCTGGGTAATTTCTACAAGGGCATTGGTAGTACCAGAGACTGCAGATAACACAACCACTTTCTCGCCTTTAGTATCAAGAAGTATTTTGGCAACCTCTTTCATCCTGGAGGCTGAACCGACGCTGGTTCCACCAAATTTCAATACGACCATGGAAAAGCTATTTTTTGACTATAAAGACAACATTTTGATAGCGGTAATAGCAGCTTCATCTCCTTTATTACCATGCTTGCCGCCCGCTCTATCTAGAGCCTGCTTTTGAGTGTTAGGAGTAAGGACTCCAAATATTACTGGTTTGTCATATTTCAAACTGACATTTGTAATGCCATGGGCTACCGCATCGCAGATAAAATCAAAGTGCTTCGTCTCACCTTGAATGACACACCCAATACAAATCACTGCATCAATTTCCTCCCTTTGTGCCATCTTCTGTGCTCCGAGACTCAATTCAAAACTTCCAGGAACATCTACTCTGATTAAATTCTCCTTATGGGCACCATTTTCCTTTAGTGTCTGGATAGCTCCAGCATAAAGCGATTCAGTGACATCAGTATTCCACTCAGATACCACCAAAGCAAATTTTTTGTTGGATATATCAGAAACCCCCTTCTGACTATAGTCACTAAGATTTTTTTGAGTACTTGCCATAAACGAAAAAAGGGATAAAGCTTCTCAACTCTATCCCCTGTATTTTTTGGTTAAAAGTTGATCTAATTTAGAGAAAGGCCCTTTAGGCGTGCTGCCTGTTTCTCAGCCTCTTGCTGCAATCTAGAACCTTGAAAATCTTCATTTATTTTTTCATAAGCTTCCGCAGCCTCTTCGAAGTTGCCTCTCTGCTCCTCCGCTACAGCCAACTTCTTCAAATAAATTGGTGTGAATTCTTTATTAGGCTTATAAGAAGCAGCTTTTTCGAAATAAGTCACGGCATCCGCAAATTGATCCAGCTCCATGTAGCAATCACCTACAAGCGAATACGCTCTGGCTTGTACCAAATAATCGCTACTAGAAAAATTATCAAAATTCCGAATGGCGTTTTCATAGTCGCCCAATTTCAGATAACACGCTCCTGCATAGTAGCTAGCAATATTTGCAGCCTCAGTCCCAGAGTATTCGTCCATGATGTCAAGGAAACCATAATTATTCCCGTCTCCATTTAAGGCAGAGCCTAAACTGTCAGCTTCGAAATAATAAATTGCCTGGAACATCTCCTGCTGTGCCTCTTCATTCAGTGTACTCTGCTGGTACTTGTAGAAGGTGAATCCTCCAACAATTAAAATGATAGCCGTTAGGACTCCATAAAGGATATTTTGATTTTGTTTCTTATTGAAAAACTCCTCTGCTCTACTTGCTAAAGCATCAGGGTTTTCTAATAAGCTTACATCTTGATCTTCCTCTTTCTTCTTGGTCTTAGCCATTACCTTCCAAAATTTGCGGACGCAAAGATAAGTTTTTCTACATTAATTTTTTTCGAGGGGAATTATTCCATAATAAATGGATAGTTCTCGTCTACATAGACGTCTTTGTACGCCTCCTCAGGTGAAGGGTATTTAGACTCTTCAGCAAATTTGACCGACTGAGCTACTATATCTTTTTGCTTCTTATCTATCTCCTTCAGCTCATCTTCTGTAGCATACTTATTTTTTAAGATAGTCTGCTTCACCTGCTCAATAGGGTCCTGACTCTTATAGTCTTCTACTTCCTCCTTGGTTCTATACTTAGCAGGGTCAGACATGGAGTGTCCTTTATATCTGTATGTTCTGAACTCCAAAAGTGTAGGGCCATCTCCCTTGCGTGCTCTTTCCGCCGCCTCGGCTACACTCAGGTGTACATCCTCTACATTCATTCCATCAACTGCCTTAGATGGCATCTCGTAAGCATCTCCTAGGCGATAAAGGTCTGTGACATTTGAGGTCCTCTGAACTGAAGTACCCATCGCATAACCATTATTCTCAATGACGAAAATGGTAGGCATCTTCAATGTCATGGCCATATTCAGGGCCTCGTGGAAAGCCCCCTGTCTCACAGCTCCGTCACCCATATATGTGATCGACACTTTGCCCGTGCCTTTATAAGCCTCAGCAAAACCAAGACCAGCACCCAGTGGAATCTGACCTCCGACAATACCATGACCACCTGCAAAACCTCTTTCTTTATCAAACATGTGCATGGAGCCACCTTTTCCTTTAGAAACACCCGTCTCCTTACCGAAAAGTTCTGCCATGATAAAGTCGGGGTTTGTACCTAAAGCCAATGGATGCGCATGATCTCTATAGGCAGTGATGTACTTATCTCCCTCTTCCAATGCAGACACTGATCCAGCGGCACAAGCTTCTTGGCCAATATATAAATGACAGAATCCTCTGATCTTCTGTTGGCCATAAAGCTGACCAGCTTTCTCTTCGAACCTTCTCATCAAAAGCATTTTCTCATACCACCACATGTAGGTCTCTTTTGAGAATACTTGCTTCTTCGCCTTGCTTGTAGTCTTTGTTTTTGCGGCCATAGTCTTGATTAAATTTTCTATAGACCCTGCGAAATTAGCCTAAATTGCAGGTCTGTCAAAGAGGATAATTTCCCTACGAAAAATCATAGTGAGGGACTGCAGCAGATTCAGTGTGATTTTCATTTAGCCATGTGGATTTCTTTACTCCAGCTTCAACAATTTAAGAACTATGAAAACGAGTCCTTTGAGTTTCACCCAAGGCTGAATGTGATTACTGGGTTAAATGGCATGGGTAAAACCAATGTCTTTGATGCGCTACATTACTTATCTTTTACCAAGAGTGCATTCAACAGCATGGATGCCCTCAACGTGATGCACGAGCGAGCTTACTTTTCCATCATAGGGAAGTTTGAAACGGATGAATCACTTGAAACTATCTGCTACTTCGAAAAAGGGTCTGGAAAAAACATTCAGGTAAATAAATCCAATCTTGAAAAAATCGGAGAGCATATCGGTAAAATCCCCCTGATTTTAAGCACTCCTTATGATCAGGCATTGATCCTGGAAGGAAGTGAAGCCAGAAGAAAGTTCATCGACGGGACGATCAGTCAGTTTGATAGTGAGTTTTTATCGGTCCTCTTAAAGTATCAGAGAGTTCTAAAGCAGCGAAATGCTTGCCTGAAAAATGCAAAGACCATGAATAGGAAGTCCTTGGATTCTCTGTTAGATGTTTATGACCAGGACATTGTGGGTTTCTCAAAGGAAATATCCTACAAAAGAGAGCAGTTGGTGGAGACTCTATTCCCCTTTTTCAACACCAATTATGCCAATATCTCTGATTCTAAAGAAGCTGCTGGCCTCTCCCTAAACTCTCATGTTCTGACAGACTCTTTTGAGAGTAGCTACTCTTCAAATCGTGAAAAGGACATTATTACCCAAAGGACCTCAATGGGCTGCCATCGGGATGATTTTATTTTTCTCCTAAATGGTCATCCTTTAAAAAAAGAGGGTAGCCAAGGTCAACAAAAAAGCTACCTGCTGTCAATGAAGCTAGCTCAGTTTGATCTATTAAAATCAAAATCTGCCACACCTATCCTTCTCCTGGACGACCTTTTTGATAAGCTGGACGATGAACGCATTCAGCACATCCTAAATATTTTAAATGATGACAAAAGGTTTGGACAAGTTTTTATATCCGATGCGAGAGCAGAAAGAATTAAATCCTTGTTTGCCGACACAACTGATCTAAAGTTTTTTGAAATTCGTGAGGGTAAAATTGCGAGGGAATGAAAGAAGACTCTATACATAGCTTCAAAGACGCGTTCGGTAAATTTCTAAAGGAAGAGTCTCTTGAAGAACGCTTTAGTGAAAAGCGACTCATTCAATCATGGGGCAAAATAATGGGAGCTCCCATCGCCAACAGAACCTCCAAACTTTTCATCAAAGACAAAACACTCTTTGTTACCTTGAGTTCTGCGCCTTTGAAGCAGGAATTGACCAATGCCAAGGACAAAGTGTTAGAGCTGATTCACAAAGAGTTCGGCAAGACAGTAGTAGACGAAATCCGCTTCTTCTAATTGTTGATGTTTCCTCTATTAATCCCTTGATTTTGACCTTCGGGTTCACTTCCTGCTGGTGGTGGCAGTACTTTCGGGATTTTCCTCTTTTTTATAGGCACTGGCTTATCCCAGAAAGGGATTTTCCAGTAAAGGCCGTAGTGAAAGCCAAGACTGAAACCACGCTCATTGCGTCCTTCATTAAATGGTCTGCCAAATCCCGGGATTTCAGCAGGTAGCAGCTCTTCATTGCCACTAATACCATTCCCAAACCTCAGCCGAATGCTATATCCGGCATATAGGTTCGGCCTTATTCTTACCTTAGTTCCAAGGCCTGCCTCCAGCCATCGACTGGAAATGTTCCTTTCGGAGATATTGATGTTTCTTATCCCGAAATCATCCTCAAAGGTTGTTTGGAGTGATTGCTGAAAACTGCTCCCAGCATATCTGATGCTAAAGAGGATAGCGTTTCTAAGCTTGTCATAGGGTATGAGATTTGCATCGATACCCACTCGATAGTACCAACCTGAAGATTCATAGCCCACACCTGGCTTATTCAAATCTGCAAATCCACCTTCAGCAACTAAGAATAAGCTGTGGAAGTCTATTTCAGCTGAAATCTCCTGGCTAAAATCATTTGGTGATAAGATAGAGCCAATGGGCCTCGCCACGTCATAGCCCAACCTGACGAATGAAGGCTTCCATTTATTGAAATTTTGTAGTGTATCCCGCTGGGCATTCGCCAGGAAACTCCAACAAATAAGCGATATGGTGAAAATTGATCTCATCAGAAGAAAACCTGAATGTTTTCAAATAACCTTCTGTCCAAGTCTGTATTACTCACTGCCACTGAATCAAAATTGTGGTTGGTCACCTCCAGGTCAAAAAAGAAGGTAGAAGGAGGACAATCATCCCCATAAAGATTCAACCGGCTTTGGTAAGAAACATCAAGAAAGTAATCCGTACTATCTGTGAGGAAAGAGTATCTCAAACTCGCTGCCTCCTCAGTGAGAGGTAATTGAATCAATGTAAACGAGGAGTCTGCATCAAAGAAAACAGTCTCTAAACGATCATTCATTACCGAATTAAAAGCTACCTGTGAGCCAGTGGAATGATTGAATTGAATATAAAAAGCATTGCTATTGGCATCGAGCTGGCAGTCGAGAATAGGCTCACATCCAAGAAGGAGTCCGATCAGAACCAAAGGCATTATTCGCATGGGGCGCAAAGGTAAGGGCATTCGT
>CAZZHO010000160.1:0-10692 GCA_964653795.1 uncultured Roseivirgaceae bacterium
TTGCCTTGCTGCGTTTGAGAAAGCCCCTCCAGTATTACATAGATAAGTACAACAACCCCAACTACGCAGTAAGCAAGATGTACTTGCTGATGCAAAAACAGCATAACCGGGGACAGGACGGTGCGGGTATTGCCAATATTAAAATTAATATGCCTCCAGGGTATCGCTATATAAGCCGATACAGAACGATTAACCCAAGACCGATAGAAGATTTATTCGATAAGATCTACAAGAAGTTTAGGAAGGGACAGAAAGAAGCTGGAGATAATCTCACTAATGCTGAGTGGCTTAAAGAGAATATTGCGTTTTCGGGAGAGCTTTGGTTGGGACATTTGAGATATGGTACTCATGGAAAGAATAGCATTGAGAGTTGCCATCCTTTTTTGCGTCAGAATAACTGGCGTTCCAGGAATCTGGTAGTTGCAGGTAATTTCAACATGACCAATGTTGATGAGCTTTTCGACATCCTGGTAGAGCTAGGACAGCATCCGAAAGAGAAGACTGATACAGTCACTGTAATGGAAAAGATCGGCCACTTTCTGGATGATGAAAATCAAAGAATCTTTGAGAAGTATAAAGGAAGTGTCAGCAATAAGGACATTACCTCAATAATAGAGGAGGAAATAGACCTGCAAAAAGTCCTTCAGAGGGCCTGTAAAGACTTTGACGGTGGATACACCATGGCGGGCTTGGTAGGATATGGGGCCAGCTTTGTGGCGCGTGATCCAGCTGGAATAAGACCAGCTTACTATTACGCTGATGACGAGGTAGTAGCAGTGGCAAGTGAGAAACCAGCCTTGAAAACCACCTTCAATTGTCAATATGAGGATATCAAAGAGATTGATCCTGGTCATGCTTTAATCATTTCGAAGGAAGGGGAGTTCAGTCAAATGCAATTTATAGAACCTGTTGAGAGAAAATCTTGCAGTTTCGAGCGGATTTATTTTTCTCGTGGTACTGATCCCAATATTTACCAGGAGCGAAGAGACCTTGGTGAGTTATTGATTCCGCAAGTATTAAAGGCTATTAATTTTGACCTTAAGAATACAGTATTCTCTTATATACCAAATACAGCAGAGACTTCCTTTTTGGGATTAATGAGGGGTATTGATCAATACCTGATCAAGAAGAGGAAAGAGGTTATTTTGGATGATAAGCCATCCGCTGATTCTTTAGAAGACTTATTGAGTTTCACACCTCGGGTTGAGAAGTTGGTCCTCAAGGACGTTAAGCTCAGAACTTTCATCACTGATGATGATCATAGAGATGATATGGTCGCCCATGTCTACGATACTACCTATGAGGTGATCAAGAAGAACACTGATACGCTTGTTGTCATTGATGATAGTATTGTTCGAGGCACTACCTTGGAGAAGAGTATACTCACGTTGCTAGATAAGCTGGAGCCAAAGAAAGTAGTAATAGTTTCATCAGCACCGCAGATCAGATACCCTGATTGCTACGGCATCGACATGAGTAAAATGAAGGAGTTTCTTGCCTTTCGCGCCATGTTAGAATTACTCAAAGAGAATAACAAAGAATATTTGTTGGATGAAGTCTTTGATAAGTGTCTGGCCTCAAGGAGTGAGGTAGATCAGCCCAACTTCGTAAAGGAGCTTTATGATCAATTCACCTACGAAGAGATCTCTGAAAAAATTTCTGAGATCGTCAAGCCCAAAAATATGAAGGCGGAGGTCGAAGTGGTTTACCAGACTGTTAACAATCTGCACAAAGCATGCCCTGACCATGGAGGAGACTGGTACTTTACTGGCGATTATCCTACTCCTGGCGGTAACAAAGTTGTGAATAAGGCTTTCGTCAACTTTATGAAAGGAATAGAAGTGAGAGCTTACTGATTAAGCGTAAGCTTTAGGCTCCAAGTATTTGTGCCAATCTTGCTGCAAACGTCCAGCAGAGGATTTTAAGAAAACTAGGTAAGAAGGTTTTACAGGTTTCTTGGCTAAAGTCAGACCGGCTTTTTCAGGGGTTTCGTCTCCTTTTCTGGAGTTACAATGTTTGCATGCTGTTACCAAATTAGTCCAGCTTGATTTCCCTCCTTTTGATTTTGGGATTACGTGATCTAATGTTAAGTCTTTGTTTGTGCCACAATACTGACAGGCATATCCGTCTCTTTTGAATAGATTAAAACGCGTCAGTACTACTCCTCTGTAAGGTATATTCTTGTAATCCAACACGCGAATCACAGAAGGGTGTGGATAGCTCTTACTGACCGATCTAAGTTCCTGGCCTTGTATATTTTCCAGCAGCTCTGCCTTATGTAGAAAAACAAGTAAGAATGCCCTTTGAACAGAACAAATTGTAAGAGGGCTATAATCTTGATTTAATACTAAGACACTGTTCATACTTATAACTGCAATTCCTGGTTGATTCTTTTTTGATCCTTTTGCTTCAAAGACTCTCTTTTATCATATAGTTTTTTTCCTCTAGCCAGCGCAATTTGTATTTTGGCCAAGCCTCTACTGTTTATAAAAAGTTTTGTAGGGATAATTGTTAAGCCCTTCTCCTCAGACTTTTTTCTCAACTTCTCGAGTTCAACTTTTTTTAGTAATAGCTTTCTTTCTCGTAAGGGATCGTGATTGTTGAAGGAGCCTTCTGTATACTGGGATATGGTCATGCTCTTTATGAACAACTCACCTTTCTGAAAATGACAAAAAGCTTCTGGTAGACTGACTTTGCCTTCTCTTATTGATTTTATTTCACTCCCTTTCAAGACAACCCCCGCTTCGTAAGTATCTATGAACTCATACTCATGAGAGGCTTTTCTGTTCTTAATTGAGATGTCCTTTGCGAACCTTGCTTCCTTCTTCATATCACCTATTGATAAAAATAGTCCCAAATTAAGGATGCAGCAAGGCTAACCTTTTATGGCCTTTAGAATTTAGATGGGCATTCTAGGTTTAGATGTATCTGTCAACTCACCGAACTGCTGAGCTAAGTACTTATAATATCCCGTGATGGCGATCATTCCGGCATTATCAGTACAGTATTCAAATTTTGGAATAAATATGTCCCACCCACTTTTTTCACCTAATACCAATAGTTGTTTTCTTAGATAGGAATTTGCAGAAACACCACCGGCAATTGCTATTTGGTTGATATTGTGTGCTTTGGCCGCTTTAGACAATTTTTCCAGTAGCATGGTGACGATGGTATCTTGGTAACTGGCGCACAGGTCTTCTATGTTATTCTCAATGAATTGATCATCCTTTACGAGTTCTTTTCGAAGGAAGTATAGAAGGCTGGTCTTTATGCCAGAAAAAGAGAAATTCAGATCTGGTACACCCGCTTTTGAAAAGCTGAATTTTTTGGTGTCTCCCTCCATTGCATACTTATCGATCAATGGACCTCCTGGGTATGGAAGACCCAATAGTTTAGCGCCTTTATCAAAGGCCTCTCCAGCGGCATCGTCTATTGTTTGACCAATCACTTGCATATCCAGATGATCTTTCACTAATACTATTTGCGTATGACCCCCGCTCACTGTCAGACAAAGGAAAGGAAGCTTAGGTTTTGGATCCTCAACAAAGTGAGATAGTACGTGGGCTTGTAAGTGATTGACGGGTATTAATGGGATATCCAAGGCCATGGCCATAGATTTAGCAAAAGAGCTGCCTACAAGCAAAGCACCTAAAAGACCAGGGCCTTGGGTGTAGGCGATGGCTGTTAGATCCTTTTGATCAACCTTTGCATCGGAAAGTGCTTTTTCAACAACTGGAATAATATTTTTTTGATGTGCTCGTGATGCTAACTCAGGAACCACACCACCATATTGCTCGTGGATAGATTGTGTGGCGATGATATTATTGATTACTTTGTTGTCACGACAAATAGATGCAGAGGTTTCGTCGCATGAGGATTCGATCCCCAAGATCGTTATGCTCATAGAATTTTGGGTGTGAAAGCAAATTTGTCCATAAAAAGAATATTCAGAGGCATATACCGAGCTATTCAGCTTGCTATTTTGTCATTTACTCTTCTTTTACTTCTCTTAATTCTTTTCTTACAACTTCCTCCTGTTAAATCCTATCTCGCTCAGAAAGCAGTAACCTACGTGGCGGATCGCACAGATCATGACATCAGGCTCAAAGGAATACGGGTAGCTTGGCTGGATAATGTAGTGTTAGAAGGTTTTGAACTATATGATCAACATGATAGCCTGATGGCCAGGTCTGGAGAGGTAAAAGTAGACTTTACCATTTCAGAATTTTTACGGACGAGGAATCTTTTGCTGGATGATGTTTCAGTAAAAGACGCAGAATTGAATCTGGTGAAATATCAAAATGAAGACCTGTTCAACCTACAGACTTTCATCCGTTCCCTTTCTTCTGATTCATCAAACAAGGCAAAAAGTAATGCTATCGCAATTGCTTATTTAGAATTGGATGATGTCGCCTTTAAGCATCGAAACCTTAACGACACAACCAAGAAGGCAACATTTAATGCCAATGATTTCGTCTTTGATATAAGGTCTGGGTTTTTCACGGGTATTGATCTGCATGCAGATTCGTTACAACTCGAAATTCTAGATTTTGTAGCGACAGAGGTAAATAGCGGCTTTGAATTGAAAGGCCTTTCATCTCAAGTATTCATGGATCCGCAACATATTGGGTTTAAGAGTTTGGAGCTCAAGACACCATATAGCTATGTTTCTGATTCTCTTGTGCTCAGCTTCAATTCCATTTCAGATTTGTCTCAGTTCTTCACAAAAGTGAATCTGCAAGGCGTAATGTCTGGGACGCAAGTTTCAACAAAGGATCTTTCTTTTTTTAGTCCAATTTCATTTGATTCCACATTCAATGTCGATGGAAACTTCTCTGGGACTATCTCTAACTTAATTCTCGATAGGTTGAAAGTGGCTACAAGCAGTGGGAGCTATATTGAGACTTCCGGGAGTATCATTGGTTTACCTGATATCCGCAATAGCTTCCTGAATCTAGACGTATACCAGGGTTCTATTAGTGCCATCGATATTGAAAATGTCGTTGGTAGCTATTCTTTTGGAGATAATATTAGTGTCACTGCTAACTTCTCTGGATTTGTTTCTGATTTCGTTGCCTTTGGTCTTTTTGAAACAGACCATGGTGTTATTAGAAGTGATCTGAATTTCCAGTTTGGTGAGTCTTTGAGTCAGATTTCTTATAACGGAGTTTTTGAATTGAGGGACTTTGATTTTGGAAGAGTAGTTAAGGATACCCTGATCAGGAACTTAGACATGACCGCCCAAATTAGAGGTAAAGGGATAAAAGCCGCTGATGCTAATTTCTTTCTAGATGCTGGTATAACAGATATGACCTTCAATAATTACGAGTATGACTCATTGCAGGTGGTGGGACAGTTCAAGCAGAATTATTATAATGGTCAAATTGCAATAAGAGATCCAAATTGTCAAATAAGTGGTAATACCCAAGTCGATCTAAATGACGGACGTAGAAAGCTGAAATTATCATTGAAGGTAGATTCTACGCACCTGCAGGAGCTGAACTGGAGTAAAAATCAACTTGATTTTTCGTCTGCTTTATCCTTGGATATTGAGGGGCTTAATATTGATGATTTGGCCGGATCCATAAGCTTGGGTCAGGCAGTACTTGTAAATGAGAACGGTCGATTGGCGGTAGATTCGATATTATTTAGAAGCTCAAGGGATGACATCAGTCATGGATATGAACTTTCCTCGCCATTTCTAAAAGGGACCATCTCTGGAGACTTTTTGCCATCTGTGGTTTTAAAGGATTTACCTGTATCAGTAGAGAGTTTTCTGTCACTTCTACTCAGAACTGATTCTGTTGGGCGGCAATCTATTGTTGACATCAGTCCAACTGATAAGTATAATCTACAGTCTGACTTGCAATTGGTTGATGTTAATCCCATACTAACCTTTCTGGGTTTGCCGGTGGAAATATCTCCAGATGCTCTTTTCCAGGCTCAATTTCGGAAAAGTAAGAACTTCAATATGTCCTTCTTCTTTGAAAGCGATTCATCCTCTTTCTCTGGGAATAAGTTCAAAAACAATGTATTTGAGATTAACGCCTCCCGGGAATTGAATTCGGAGGATGTCTTAGCGGTTATTCAGCTTACTTCTGATGAGCAATCCGTTGGGGATATCCTGACAACTGAGGATTTCTTCCTTGAATCTGTATGGTTCAACAATACCGTGGATAGTAGACTCCTTTTGGAGCAGAAACAGTTTGAAAATAGCCTTACACTCAATTCTGTATTGAAATACACGGAGGACTCTGTCATATTCAAAATGAAGCCCTCTGAAATTTTGATCGTAGGAGAGACGTGGGATATAGAGGAAAAGAATGAAATTATTTTCAATAATGGAATAGTCTATCTTCAGAACTTACTGTTCCCGAATAAAGACCAGAGTGTTGGCTTTGGAGGCTTCTACAGTCCTCAGGATAACAGTGAGATAAACTTTGATCTTCAAAGTTTTGATCTGGAGAACTTAAATGTCTTCCTTAAAGGAAAAGAGCTTGGAGGTGTGCTTAACTGGCAAGGTACCCTGAAGAGAGATTCTTTAGGAGGTCAAATGCAACTAGAAAGCAACCTTACTATTGACTCTCTTACTTACAATGGTTTTGATATTGGCCATATTGAGGGAATTACCTCATGGAATGATCTTAGTCGCTTAGCCGATTTTAATCTAGACCTTACCAGGGAAGAGGTTAATACCATTTCCATAGAAGGAAGCCTTGATCCGTATGCAACCTATGATCAACTGTCAGTTGATGTGACTTTCGATGACGCTCGATTACAGTTAGTAGAGCCATTTGTAGGTACGATATTTCAGGATATTGGTGGTAAAATTGGTGGTGCTATCAAAGTCACCGGGCCATTGCAGTCCCCGGTTTTTTCTGGCGAAGCGACAGTCAAGAACGGACAATTAACCTTTGGCTATACCAACACCACTTATTTGGTTGATGGTGCTTTTTCGATTGATTCGTATGAGATATCGTTTGAGGGTATTGACATAAAAGATAATTCAAACGGTAGGGGGAAACTTTTTGGTAGTATTTATCACGAAAACTTGAGAAATCTACAAATGAATTTCTTTGTCAATTTTGACAGGATGCAGTTGCTAAACACCACTGCAGTTGACAATGATATTTATTACGGTCGAGCCTACGGATCAGGGAGTTTTAATTTGAGTGGTTCACCTAGAAACCTGACCGTGGATGCCAAAATCACCTCCAGACAAGGGACCAATATATTTTTTCCACTCAACACGTCATCCAGTATTGCAGCTAATGACTTTATTACTTTTTTGCAAAGTGAGTCCGATTCCATTCAAACAGCTAACCCAAACCCCATTCGAATTAATACTGACGGATTAACACTGAATATGGATTTGAATGTCACTTCTGATGCGTATGCAGAGTTGATTTTCGATGCTCAGTCGGGCGATATTATCAGAGGACGTGCAAATGGAGATTTACAGTTTAGAATGAGCCCAACAGGGGATTTGTCTCTTCGCGGTGGTCTTGAGATTGAAAATGGCGCATATAACTTCACTGTGCCAGGCCTCAATAAGGAATTCGTACTTCGAAGAGGGGGAACAATAAATTGGAGTGGCGATCCATTTCAGGGTGAAATTGACCTTGAAGCTACTTACCGACAAATCGCAGACTTAAATGATTGGGATCAGACTGGAACCAGTAGCAACGTGCCTTTGCTAGTTGTACTGGATCTGAATGGCGCTATGCTTAAACCAGATATTTCATTCCATATTGAAGCGGCTCAGGATGTTACTTCCCTTCCAGGTGGTGATGACCAAGGCCGGTTGAGAAGGTTTTTAGTGACGACCAATGATCGAGAGGATGAATTAAATAAGCAAGTTTTTAGCTTGTTGATGTTAAGGAAGCTATCACCGGAGGCAAGCTTCAATCTTGGGACCGTTGACAGGGGCATAGGAAGCAGTGTGAGTGAGTTATTATCCAATCAGTTGAGTTACTGGCTTAGTCAATCAAATGAAAACTTGGAAATAGATATAGACCTTAATTCGTTTGATGAGAATTCCTTCAATACTTTTCAATATCGGCTTGCTTATTCTTTTTTAGATGGTCGATTGAGAATCTCTGGAGGTAACAACCTCAACAATAATCTGAATAACAATGCTTCAAATAATAGCATTGCAGAGTCCAATAATGCCCTTATTGGTAATTGGGCTGTAGAATATCTGCTTACGGAAGATGGAAGATTGCGAGTCAAGCTTTTTAGTAGAGCTAATCAGTTTTTGAGTGCAGCTTCTGAGTCTAATCAGCAAACAGGAATTAGTCTTCAGCTAATAAGGTCATTTGATCAATTCAAAGAGCTGGTGAGCAAAAATCAAGAGCAGAGTTTGAGTCCGTCACCGGCAACCAGACGTGACGAAGAAGATATTGAATCTAGTTCCGGTAACTGAGCAGAATTTTTTTAAGAAAAAACCGTAACTTCTTCCTGACATCAACTTAAAACGAAGAAATGGACTTTGTTGCATTTAGCAAGCGTTTCGCTGAAGAAATCAATGGTCAATACACGGAATATGATGAAAATAAGTCGGTATTTATCGTGCCACTTCCTGATGGTAGAAATCAGACGGTCATTGCAGAAATATTCCATCATGATCAGTATGATCGCAAAGTAGTTCGAATCGATTCGAAAATTTGCAATCTCTTTTCACCCATTAAATATTCGCAAATATTAGGAGCTAGTACGAAGTTTGTACATGCCCGTTTCATAGCTGAAGACAGCTTTCTCAAGGCTGAATCTTCATTTTTTATGGACCACTTAAATGAAACAGTCATCAAGGAGATGATCCTTGAAGTGGCTCAGGTTGCAGATGAGTGGGAACTCAAAATCACTGGAGAAGATATTCATTAAAGAAGGATAGTTTTGTAGTGCAAGCCAGTCTATCGCTTTCGTATGAAAGAGGAAAGTCCGGGCAACACAGAGCATCACACTTCTTAATAGGAAGTCCTTCATTTTTGGAGGGAGAAAGTGCCGCAGAAAATATACCGCCTTGATTTATCAAGGTAAGGGTGAAAAGGTAGGGTAAGAGCCTACCGGACTTTATGTGAGTAAAGTCGCATGGTAAACCTTGTGAGTTGAAAGACCAAATAGGTCTCGATATAAGGATTGCTCGTCCTTTCGAGATGGGTAGGTCGTTAGACATTGGCTGTGAAGCTGATGCTAGATAAATGATAGGCCTCGACAGAACCCGGCTTATAGGCTTGCTTTTTTAGGCATACTCCTTGCTTGGACTTATAAAAAGACGTTTATGGCCAATATATTGGTAGTTGATGATGAAAAAAGTATTCGAGATACGCTTCGAGAGATTCTTGAGTATGAAAAGCATACAGTAGATGAGGCTTCCGATGGCGAGCAGGCTATTGCGAAGATCAAAGGCGCAAGTTTTGATATCGTACTCTGCGATATCAAAATGCCCAAAAAAGAAGGTACAGAGGTGCTTGAAGAGGCGATGAGCCTTGGTGTGAATGCTCAGTTCATCATGATATCAGCCCATGGCACTATTGAAACAGCCGTAGAATGCACAAAAAAAGGGGCTTTTGATTTTATCCAGAAGCCGCCAGATCTTAATAGGCTCTTGTTAGCAATAAGAAATGCTCAAGATAAGTCTGAGCTTGTGGAAGAGACCAAAGTTCTTAGAAAGCAAATCAGTAAGAACTATGAGATTATAGGTAATTCACAAGGTATCTCTGAGGTCAAAGAAATGATAGCCAAGGTGGCACCAACAGATGCGCGAGTCTTAATAACCGGCCCAAATGGTACCGGTAAGGAATTAGTGGCTAGGCAGTTACATGAATTAAGTGATCGAAGTAAGAAGACTTTTGTTGAAGTGAACTGTGCTGCGATTCCACCAGAGTTGATAGAAAGTGAGTTATTTGGTCATGAAAAAGGGGCTTTTACCTCAGCCCATAAACAACGTATAGGCAAGTTCGAGCAAGCCAATGGGGGGACTTTATTCCTTGATGAGATTGGAGATATGAGCCTATCGGCTCAAGCGAAGGTACTAAGGGCGCTTCAAGAGAATGAGATTACAAGAGTAGGAGGAGATAAGTCTATTAAAGTAAATGTCAGGGTCTTAGCAGCCACTAACAAGGACTTGAAGCAGGAGATAAGTGAAAATAATTTCAGGGAAGATTTATATCACAGATTAAGTGTGATTTTGATAAAAGTTCCTGCCTTACAAGATAGGAATGATGATATACCTCTATTGACAGAATTCTTTCTATCTCAAATAAGCGCTGAGTACGGTATTAAGACGAAATCAATTAGTACAGTAGCTCAAAAGATATTGAACGACCTTCCTTGGTCAGGAAACATACGGGAGCTGAGAAATGTAGTCGAGCGACTAATTATTATGAGTGATCAGCAGATTACTGACGGGGATGTAAAGAAATTCGTGTAAACTCTAAAAATTAAGCGTTTTCCGCTTTTACTTGTTCAGAAGTGTCTACATCATTCTGGGCGTACGTAGGGCATGTTCTCTGAGTACACGCTGAAAGCGCTACTATAGCTAACACACACAGAATTGTCTTTATTTTCATCACGAACCTATTTTAGTGGTGTATACTTTTTCAAAGTATTATAATCAAAAGTAAGATAGTGCGACCTACAATCCAATTTATTTATGTGTTTAAACATGAAATGTCGGCAAATATTGTTTTG
>CAZZHO010000161.1:0-10690 GCA_964653795.1 uncultured Roseivirgaceae bacterium
ATTTGATCTTTTAGGTATAGGTCTATTTTTGCGCCATGGCAAATCTGGATGCAGCGGCGACGCTGAAAAATGTATCGGCTCACTGTAAGGAATATGGGTTTATTTACCCTTCGAGTGAAATATATGATGGGCTGAGTGCGGCTTATGATTATGGTCCTTACGGGGCGGATCTAAAGAACAATATCAAGAACTACTGGTGGCAGGCTATGACCAGGCTGCACCGAAATATTGTGGGGATTGACTCGTCGATATTCATGCATCCTACTACCTGGAAGGCGTCTGGCCATGTGGATGCCTTTAATGATCCTTTGATTGACAATAAGGATTCGAAGAAGCGATATCGGGCGGATGTGCTGCTGGAAGATCAGATTGCCAAGATTCAAGGAAAAATCGATAAGGAAGTGACCAAGGCCGCTAAGCGATTTGGTGATGACTTTGATGAAGCGCAATTTCTGGATACCAATGGCCGGGTAAAAGGCTATCAGAAGCAGATAGGCAATATTGAAAATACGCTGAAAACGGCTTTGGAGTCTGGTGAGCTCTCCAAAATCAAGGACCTGATAGAAGAATTGGGCATTGCTGATCCTGTGTCCGGATCGAAAAACTGGACCGATGTTCGGCAGTTTAATTTGATGTTTTCCACTGAGCTGGGTTCGGTAGCTGGAGAGGCTGGGAAAATCTACTTACGACCTGAGACGGCCCAGGGGATATTCGTAAACTTCTCCAATGTGCAGAAGTCGGGAAGAATGAAGCTGCCATTTGGTATTGCTCAGATTGGTAAGGCCTTCCGAAATGAAATCATCGCCCGTCAGTTCATCTTCCGAATGCGGGAGTTTGAGCAAATGGAGATGCAGTTTTTTGTAAAGCCAGGAGAAGAGCTAGAATGGTATGAGCACTGGAAAGAAAAAAGGATGAGATGGCACAAGCTGCTGGGGCTTGGTGATACTAATTATAGATTTCACGACCATATCAACCTGGCACATTATGCGAATGCTGCGTGTGACATTGAGTTTAACTTCCCAATGGGCTTCAAGGAACTGGAAGGTATTCACTCTAGAACTGATTTTGATTTAGCCGCCCACGAAAAGCACTCTGGTAAGAAGCTACAATTCTTTGATACGGTAAAAAATGAGAGCTACGTTCCCTACGTGGTAGAGACGAGCATCGGCTTGGACAGAATGTTCCTGGCGGTGATGTCGGCCTCTTACAAAGAAGAGAAATTAGCAGATGGTTCTGAGAGAACTGTGCTGGCAATACCTGCTCCATTGGCGCCAGTGAAGTTGGCGGTGCTACCATTGGTCAACAAGGATGGCTTGCCGGAGCTAGCAGAGAAGATCATGAATGACCTTCAGTTTGACTTCCCCTTGCAGTATGACGCGAAAGATGCGATTGGTAAACGATATAGAAGGCAGGATGCCATCGGTACGCCTTTCTGTATTACAGTGGATCACGACTCCCTGAGTGACGAGCAAGTCACCATACGATATCGAGACAGTATGGAACAGGAGCGGGTCAACATCTCTGCCTTGACTGACATCATGAAAGAAAAAGTGGATCTGGGCAATTTGCTGAGACAGATCTAAAGGTTTGGGACCGCTGGTCTTTCTGGTTTTCGCTCTGTTTCTGGTCTTTCTAGTGGCAAAGAGAGTCTATGTTGGGATGAACATCCCTGGCATGGTACCTCCGTTATCTCCTGTCCAGAAAGAAATCCTGGGCAAGTATTTTGAGTTCTATAGCATTCTTCCACCTCGATCAAAAGCCATGTTTGAAAAGAAGCTTTCGCATTTCATACATACCAAGACTTTTGTGCCACGAGATATGGATGAAGTGACGGAGGAAATGAAAGTGCTAATTGGTGCTACAGCTGTGCAGTTGACTTTTGGACTGCCCTCAGTGACCTTGAAGTTCTTTCAGTATATCATCATTTATCCGCATGAGTTCTTCAGTCCCGAAAATCAGCGATACCACTATGGAGAGGTCAACCCTAAGTATAGTGCCATTGCGCTTTCCTGGAAGAATTTTATAAAGGGACTCATCGTAAAAGATGGAAGAAACCTTGGCTTACACGAAATGGCGCATGCTTTGAGTTTAGAGAATAGAATTGTAAACGGTGAACATCACTTTTTTGAGGCAGAGGTAATGAGTGGATGGCTACAAGAAGCAGATAGAGAAATCGCCAACATTCAGAATGGTGATTCGGACTTTTTTAGAGAATATGCAGCTACTAATCGGGAGGAGTTCTTTGCGGTGGCGGTTGAAAACTATTTCGAACGACCGGCTCAATTCAAAGCTTACAACCCAACACTTTATGGCTTACTTTGCCAATTGCTAAATCAGGATCCGATTCTTTTGGCTAATAACAATCAACAATGAAAAAGATGGAATGGGTACGCTTGATGAGCTCAAAAAGGCCTGGAGAGAAATCTGAGGGCGATTTTGGAGAGCTGAGATCGAGGTTTGATCAGGACTATGATCGGATCATCTTTTCACATCCTTTCCGAAAACTTCAGGACAAAACGCAAGTATTCCCCCTCCCTGACCATGATTTTGTACACAATAGACTGACCCATAGTCTGGAAGTTAGTTCAGTTGGTCGTTCACTCGGACGACTAGTGGGTGATGTGGTATGTCAGCGACATGGTCTTGGTCAATACGGCATTACCGAAAATCACTTTGGCGGAGTGGTCGCAGCAGCTTCGTTAGCGCATGATCTTGGAAATCCACCATTTGGGCATTCGGGTGAGACAAGCATAAGTGAGTTTTTCTTGAATAGCCCATTAGGGGAGAAGATAAAAGGCCAATTGTCTTTAGAACAGTGGTCTGATCTGATATCATTTGAAGGCAACGCACAGGGCTTTCGGATTATGAACCATGACTTATATCGAGGATTGCGGTTGACTTACGCGACATTAGGGGCCTTTACCAAATATCCACGTCTTTCGTCGGGAGAAAAACGACCGGGTAGAAGAAGCCAAAAGAAGTACGGAATTGCTTTTGGTAACAAAGATCTATTTCAGGAATTGGCTTCGGAAATGGGTCTATTAGAACTGGGTGCTCATCAATATGGACGACATCCACTGGCGTTTCTGGTGGAAGCTGCAGATGATATCTGCTATCATATTATCGATTTGGAAGATGGTTGTCGCTTAGGCCTTGTAAGCTTGGAGGAAGTTGTAGATCGGATGTCCGTAATCCTGGGAGATAAATTCAGCCCATCCAAATTCAATCAGATCGATAGCAAAGAAGAGAAGTTGGGTTTACTCAGGGCCATGACCATCAATGCTTTGATTCAGGAATGTGTCCAAGTTTTTCTTGACAATGAAGAAGGCATCTTGGATGGATCATTTGACCAATCGCTGGCGGATGAAATACCATCCAGTAAGGTTTTGGGAGACATTATTAGTCTTTCCATCGATAAAATCTACAGATCTCGGCAAGTATTGGAGAGAGAAGCAGCTGGGTTTGAGATTTTGGAAAAACTGATGAGTGCTTTTGTGGGAGCTGTTTACTATCAAAAATTCTCGGAGGAATCTTCAGCAAAATTCAAGTCTATCTACAGGTTGATACCGGAAGACTTTCAGTCACTGATTGAGAAGCAAGATGGTCTCTATGAGAACCTGCAAGTAGTAGTAGATTTAGTGAGTGGATTAACTGACAAGGCGGCTGTTGGTCTTTACAAGGTCATTAATGGCTACTCCTTGCCACACTGACCTGCCAATTTTCGTTAACAACCCTGCAATTGCTTAGTTAACAATGCATTGAGCACTAAACAGGCATTATTTCCCAAATTATTCGGGTTAAATTTGCGCACTCTTAATTTGGTTGACGAAACTATCTATCGAATTATCGGCTTAAGCAATCATAAAAAACAAACTGCAAGAAATTTCTGAAGGACTAGATGTGGTATAGACTGGCCAATTTTATCTTGAAGTTTAGGCTTCTGCTGATAATAGCAATCGCCATCATCACAGGCATCATGGGTTACTATGCCCAATTCAACCGGATGTCGTATGAGATGATCTCTATTGTCCCCGAGGATGATCCCGACGCTGTAGCGTTCAGGGAGTTCAAAGAGCTCTTTGGGCAAGATGGGAATATTATTGCTTTCGGTTTCCAGGATAGTACCATTTATGAGCTGGAAAACTTCCGAAGGCTCAACTACATGATAGATGAGTTGAAGAAGCTCACCGGGGTAATCGATGTGCTGGGTCTCCCCAATCTTCAAAAACTACAGAAGAATACAGAGGAGGTGAGATTTGACTTTGTCAATGTCTTTCCAAAAAGCATTGAAAGTCAGGAACAATTGGACTCGCTGTTGACTATCGCAAAAGATCAGAAATTCTATAGTGGTCAATTACTCAATCCGGATAATGGCGCTTCTTTAATTGTGATTTCTCTGGATAAGGTGATCATCAATACAGAGGAACGGATTCCGATGATCTATGACATTGAGCGAATTGGTCATGAGTTTGAGGCTTCTACTGGTATCAATATTCACATTGCGGGCCTTCCTTATGTGCGTACTACCAATATGACACGGATCAAAGGTGAGCTTAATAAGTTTTTAGGCCTTTCCGTATTGATCACAGCTGCGATTCTGTTCTTCTTTTTTAGGAGCTGGAAAGCAGTATTTATCCCGTTGGTGATCATAGGTGTAGTGATTATATGGGTACTCGGATCACTCACTTTATTCGACTATCGCATCACGGCATTGACTGGGTTGATTCCATCCATTGTTGTTGTCATTGGCATACCTAACAGTGTGTACTTATTGAATAAGTATCACCATGAGTTTGCCATTCACGGAGACCATCATCGGGCGCTGAGACAAATCATTAGGAAAATTGGTATCATCACGCTGATCACCAATGTCACTACAGCGATTGGCTTCCTTGTATTGATCTCAACGCAGATTCCGATATTGGTAGAGTTTGGTGTAATAGCAGGGATCAATATCCTGGCCACTTTCGTGGTGAGCATCATTTTACTGCCAGGCATTTTCGCGTATGTATCTCCTCCTTCCACAAGGCACTTGCGGCACATGGAGTTTCCAATTCTCACAGCTACGCTGGACATGCTGACGTTCATGGTGATGAAAAGGAGAAGCGGTATTTTCATTGTCACTATTCTACTTGTTGGTATTTCCGTTTTTGGACTGACCAAGATCAAGGCGATCTCCTATCTTGTAGATGACCTTCCGGAGAGCACCGATGTGATGCAAGATCTGCGGTTCTTTGAGAAGAATTTCAATGGAATTATGCCGCTTGAATTGGTGGTTGATACCGGCAATAAGAATGGTGTCAAAAACCCAAGATACCTGAATAAGATTGGTCAGTTTGAAGATTTCCTTGATTCAGTAGAATACATCTCGCAGCCCATATCGGTGGTGAGCTTCATTAAGGCTGCCAAACAGGCTTATTATAATGATATTTCGACTTTCTATTCATTGCCATCTAGTAGAGAAAGGGCTGTAATCCTGCGATATCTGGAGGGGAATGAAGAGCAGGAGGAGCTATCCAGATCATTTGTCGATTCCACCGGTCAAATCATCAGAGTTTCGCTCAAGGTTGCGGATGTTGGTTCTAACAAAATGGACTCGTTGGTGAATGAAGTGGTCAGACCTAAGATTGAGGAGTATTTCGGTGATTCGAAGATGACAGCTGACATAACAGGAACTACTTACCTGTTCATCAAAGGGAATAAATTCCTTATTGAGAATCTGATTACCTCTATGATCATCGCCTTTTTCATCATTGCCATCATCATGGCGGTGTTGTTCAAAAAGGGTAAGATGATTGTCATTTCACTTATCCCTAATTTGATTCCGCTATTAATGACGGGTGCAATCATGGGATATTTTGGAATACCTCTCAAGCCAAGTACAGCGCTTGTCTTCAGTATAGCTTTTGGTATTTCCGTAGATGATTCTATCCACTTCCTCGCGAAATACCGTCAGGAAATGGCGAGAAATGGCAACGATACTTTGTCAGCAGTGACGGTGGGAATAAGAGAGACTGGGTCCAGTATGATTTACACGTCTATCATACTGTTTTTTGGCTTTGTCATATTCTCCTTTTCACAGTTTGGAGGCACTATTGCACTAGGCAAATTGACTTCCATTACGCTGCTGATTGCCATGTTGACCAATGTGATTGTTCTGCCTGCGCTGCTAGTGCAATTTGATAATAAAAGAGGTGGTGCTGTAGCCACTGCCGATGAAGAAAGTTCAACCCTTGATGCTGTTGAGAAATAGCTTTGAAGATTCGAATAGATGTCCAAATATCCTGAGTATAAGCAAGTAAAATACCCTGACGTAGCTTCTGAGATCCTAAAGTTTTGGGAAGACAATGATATTTTTCAGAAGTCCATCGAAACCAGGGAAGGTGCTCCTACTTTCACTTTTTATGAAGGCCCACCGTCGGCTAATGGTACGCCAGGAATTCACCACGTAATGGCCCGTACTATTAAGGACATTTTCTGCAGGTACAAAACCCAGAAAGGGTTTCAGGTAAAACGCAAAGGAGGCTGGGACACACATGGCTTGCCTGTAGAGTTGCAGGTTGAGAAGGAACTTGGAATCAAGAAAGATGATATTGGCAAGAAAATCTCTGTAGAAGAATATAATGCCAAGTGCCGTGAGGCAGTGATGAAATTCAAAGATCAATGGGACGAACTCACTCGCAAGATGGGCTATTGGGTGGATTTGGATAATCCTTATATCACTTTCGAGAGAGAATATATCGAGTCCCTATGGTCGATTCTCAAAGAATTTTTCGACAAGGGACTTCTCTACAAAGGCTACACTGTCCAGCCTTATTCTCCAGCAGCGGGGACTGGTTTAAGTAGTCACGAGCTGAACCAGCCGGGCACTTATCGGGACGTGAAGGATACTTCCATCGTTGCACAGTTCAAGGTGAAGAAAAGTGAACGTTCACAGTTCCTTTTTGAAGATGAAAGTGAGGATGTTAGAATCCTTGCCTGGACCACCACTCCGTGGACTTTACCGTCAAACGGTGGCTTGGTTGTCGGCGAAAAAATTGAGTATGTAAAGGTCAAAACCTTCAATCCATATACCTTCAAACCGATTTCAGCAGTCCTTGCAAAGGACTTGGTCGCAAAGCACTTCAATAAGAAAGCTGCTGATTTGAATATTGAGGATTACAAGGAAGGAGATAAGTTGATTCCCTTCGAAGTGGTTCAATCTTTTACGGGTAAGGACCTTTTGGAAATAAGGTATGAGCAGTTGATGCCATACATTCAAAAACCAGAACTGGAAGAAAAAGCATTCAGAGTTATACCTGGAGATTATGTAACCACAGAAGATGGTACAGGTATAGTGCACATTGCTTCACTGTTTGGGGCGGATGACTTTAGAGCAGCTGAGGCTGCTGGCGTTCCAGCAGTGGTTGTCCTTGATGAAAATGGACAGACAGCACCATTGGTTGATAAGCAAGGACGATTTGTAAAAGAGGTTACGGACTTTGCCGGGAAGTACGTCAAGGCTGAGTACTATGATGACGCCACATTGGCTGACCCTGATTTCAAGCCGACGGATGTTTTGATAGCTATTAAGCTGAAAGAGGACAACAAGGCATTTAAAGTAGAAAAGTACGAGCACAGCTATCCTCATTGCTGGAGAACAGATAAGCCTGTTCTCTACTATCCATTGGATTCATGGTTTGTGAAAACCACCTCCTTAAAGAAAGAATTAGTTGAGCTCAACAAAACCATCAACTGGAAACCTGAATCTACTGGCACAGGTAGGTTTGGCAATTGGTTAGAAAATCTTGTCGACTGGAACCTTAGCCGATCCAGATACTGGGGGACTCCTCTTCCCATCTGGATGACGGAAGACCGAAAGGAATCTAAATGCATAGGTAGTTTGAAAGAACTTCGAGAGGAAGTTGATAAGGCGGTAGAGGCTGGATTCATGGATGCTTCCTTGTCAGAGGATTTTGATCTACACAGACCATATGTAGATGATGTGGTATTGGTAAGTTCAAATGGCCAGCCCATGAGGAGAGAATCGGATCTTATAGATGTGTGGTTCGATTCTGGTGCAATGCCTTATGCCCAATGGCATTATCCTTTCGAAAACGAAGACATTTTCAACGCCAGTTACCCAGCAGATTTTATAGCTGAGGGTGTTGATCAGACCAGAGGTTGGTTCTTTACTCTTCATGCCATTGCTGTGTTACTGAAAGGTCAGGTGGCCTTTAAGAATGTGGTTTCCACAGGACTGGTATTAGATAAAAATGGTAACAAAATGTCCAAGCGATTGGGCAATGCCATCAACCCATTTGATACGTTGGCAAAATATGGAGCTGATCCCACAAGATGGTATATGATCTCCAATGCTAACCCTTGGGACAATTTGAAATTTGATTTGGATGGTGTAGCCGAAGTGCAGCGAAAGCTATTTGGTACACTCTCCAATACCTATTCCTTTTTTGCGCTTTACGCCAATATTGATGGATTTGATTTTAGCAATCCTTCTATTCCGCTGGCCGAGAGAACGGAGAGTGATCGTTGGATTCTAAGTAGATTAAACAGTGTCATCAAGCAGGTTGATGAAGCTTATGCCGATTACGAGCCCACTAAAGCGGCGCGGACTATTCAGAATTTCGTGAATGATGAGCTTAGCAACTGGTACGTAAGGCTCAATAGGAAACGTTTCTGGGTAGGGGAGCTCACAAAAGACAAGGAAGCAGCTTATCAAACACTTTATACTTGTTTGAAAAACACCGCGAAGCTTATGGCGCCCATTGCTCCTTTCTATGCAGAGAAACTATTCTGTGATTTGAATGGAGTGAGCAGGTTTGAAGACGTAGAGTCAGTTCACCTCGCATTGTTCCCAGAGTCTGATGAGGCGGCTATCGATTTAGAATTAGAAGCAAGAATGCATTTGGCACAGCTTGCATCCTCACTGGTACACTCACTTCGTAGAAAAGAGAAAATAAAAGTTCGTCAGCCTTTGACCAAAATCATGGTTCCAGTGCTTTCTGAGCAGGAGAAAAGCAGGTTACAGTTGGTGGAGGATCTGATTATCTCGGAAACCAATGTGAAGACGGTAGAGTATCTGGATGATGATTCTGGCGTACTTACAAAAAAGATTAAGCCGAACTTCAGAAAGCTAGGGGCGCATTTTGGGCCTAAGATGAAGTCTGTTGCAGCTAAAATCAATCAGTTAAATCAAGATGATATCAAAGCCTTTGAAAGAGATCAAAAATTTGAATTTGATCTTGAGGGAGAGAAGATAACCTTGGAGCTGGACGATGTAGAAATCACGTCAGAGGATATTCCAGGGTGGCTGGTGGCCAGTGAAGATGGATTGACAGTGGCGCTTGACATAACCATCACTGATGATTTGCGTAAGGAAGGGCTGGCCCGGGATATTGTAAATCGAGTCCAAAACTTAAGGAAAGATCAAGGTTTGGATGTTCAGGATAAGATAAAGCTGACTTATAATAGCAAGGATCAAATTGTGATAGATTCTGTTGATTCGCACAAGGCTTATATCCAGCAGGAAACACAGGCCTTGGAAATTGTAACCGGAAGTGAAAATCTGGATACTTTAGACATTGATGGAATAGATTTTCAGGTGGCGATTGAAACTGTAAAAGCGTAAGAAAATGACCGAGAAGAACAGAGGAGTTTTACCTTATTTTTTGATAAGCCTGGCAGTCATTATTGTGGACCAGATTGTGAAGATGGCGGTTCATTTCAATATGCAGATGGGTAGCAGGGGCCAGATAAAAGTTTTTGGCGACTGGTTTAAACTTCACTATCTCACCAACCCTGGTATGGCCTTCGGTATGGAATTGCCAATAGAGAATAGCAAAATAGTACTGACTATTTTCAGGATTCTCGCAATGTTCGCTATAGGATATTATTTGTATACTATGTACAAGAAGGAAGCTCATACTGGCTTTCTCATTTGTGTAGGGTTGATTCTTGGCGGTGCGATTGGAAATCTTATTGATAGTGTTTTTTACGGTGTTTTCCTTGACAATGCTCCATATGATGCACCTACTCCATGGTTTTATGGCCAGGTAGTAGATATGTTCTATATCGATATTTGGGAAGGTCGATTGCCAGAGTGGATTCCATTCATGGGAGGGAAGTACATGGCACTATGGCCTGTTTTCAATATAGCCGATGCTTCCATTTTTGTAGCGATTTGTATTATCCTTATTTGGCAGAAAAGCTTCTTTCAGGAAGAGTATGAAGCTGAGCAAGTGAGCCCGGTACAGGTGGAGGACAATCAGTCAAATGCCGGCGAATAGGACAGTAGTCTCTATTGCATGCGCGGTTCTTGGGATTCTTCTCTTTTCAACTAAAGCAGTCTTTGTAAAACTTGCCTATCAGCTTGAGGTAGATTCTATCTCCTTGCTATTGCTGAGGATGTTTTTTGCCTTACCATTTTATTTGGGGATGGTGCTGTTGGATAAAAACAGAGCGAACATCTCTCGGAGAGATATTAGTTTCATCTTCCTTGCTGGCTTTCTTGGATATTACCTGGCCAGCTTTCTGGATTTTGAGGGCTTGAATTATGTGAAAGCTAGTATCGAGCGACTCATACTCTTTACCTACCCAACTTTGGTCGTGATACTGTCATTTCTTTTCCTCAAGAAACGTATTTCCAGAGGACAGCTTTTTGCGATTATCATGTCTTATGTGGGAACCGTAG
>CAZZHO010000162.1:0-10604 GCA_964653795.1 uncultured Roseivirgaceae bacterium
GACCAAAGATGTCATACCCCAACTCGTCCAGCATATCACACAATGCCTCTGAGTTAATCATTTCATCTTCCACTACTGCGACTCTTACTCTCATCTACTATGCAGCAAATCTTAATTTGAAATTCATACCTCCATCATTCTCAAAATGATACTGTCCCTCTAGTTGATTGCTTAGCACTCGCACCAATCTCAAGCCCAAAGATCTTGTTTTTCGAATATCGATCTCTTCCGGCAAGCCTTTACCATTGTCTGAAACATGTAATTCATAGTGGCCATCTTCCCTTGTGAGGTAGATATTGTATTCCCCTTTCTTTTTACCGTCAAACGCATATTTAAAGGTATTGGTGGTGAGTTCATTTATAATCAAACCAAGAGGCACAGCATTTTCCACATCGAAAAATACCTGTTGGGCCTGAATGTTGATTTTCACTTTCGATCCCTCATCACCAAATGAATTTTGTATCTCCTGGACAAGCTCCATTAGGTACTCCTCAAAGGGAATGCTTTTCAAATCATCATTCTCATAAAGTTTCTGATGGATGAGCGACATAGATCGAACACGACCCTGACCTTCTTCCAGTACGTCCTTAATATTCTCATCCTCGGCCTTACTGGATTGTAAGTACAATAGATTGGCTATTATCTGCAGGTTGTTTTTTACTCGGTGATGGATCTCCTTAAGCAAGGTTTCTCGCTCCTCAAGATTCTTGGAGATCATATCCCGCTGTTCTTCGATTTTCTTAGCTGAACGTCTACTTGAAAAGTAGTTTTTAGTGACTAAACCTATTATTACCATCAAAAGCGCCAACCCTGCACTCATAGCATATTGAATGAGGTCCTTGTTCCTCAATTCCGCTGATTGTGCCTCAATTTCAAGGTCCTTTTTTTCCAGTTGAAAATCAGTCATTATCCTGTCTAAGCCTTCTTTGTTGTTCCTAGCCTCTACATCTTTTGCCAGCGGCATATATTCCTTGTAATAAAATAGTGCCTGGTCAGCATCGTTTAGTGCTTCAAAAACAACCGTTAGCTCCTTGTGTACCCACACCTCAATAAACGGTGCCTCTATTTTTTCAAGACTTGCCAAACTCTGGAATAACTTTTCTTTGGCCATGTCCCAGTTTTCCAGGGAAATATACGCCCGACCTATACCCAAACAGATGTTGGCTTGTTCAATGTGATTCTCTTCTCCAGCTAATTTAGAGGCACTTTCGTAGAGCCTGATAGCGTCAAGGTGCTTGTCCGTTTTCCTGTAAAAAGAGGCGAGTGAAACTGTCGCCGGCACTTGCCAGGTGAGTGGCATCTGTTGTGCCAGTTCATAGGCTTCATGAAAATATTTTGAAGCCCGCTCCTCATCCCCAATGGTCATATAAAGGTTGCCGATCTGATCCAAAGTAGGAAGTAGTCCCTCATCTATTGATAGCCTCTTAAAAACCTCCATCGCAGTTTGGTAGTATTGTAAGGCTCCACTATAATCTTCATCGGCTCTGGCCATCATCCCCTGGAAATTGAGGCTATGCGCTCTCTTTTCATCCAACCCCAGCTTTTGCCAGGCTTCATAGGATCTTTGCTCATATTGTAGCGCTTCCTTGGGTTTACCTAAGGTCACATGAATTCTAGCTATTTCCTGACAAGTGGCGCCTATCAAATGGAGATCTTTTCCTTCTTCTGCAAGGTCAAGCGCCTGAAGAAAAAGTGGTAAACTTTCCACCAGGCGATAATCTCGAAATTTCAGTATCGCCTCACTTGCCAAAACAGCATAATCTGCTCCTTCAGTTCTGGAAGCTACTTCCCGTACAGAATCGATGGTTTCCATTGACACAGCATAGGGTCTTTCAAGATGACTCAGGATAATCTCGTTGAGATCAGTTGCTTCCTGAGAGGCATCAACTGTTAGCTCCACTGGTTCGGAGCATCCCGTGATTATGAGTAACCAACAGAAAGCAACCCATTCTTTTATGAATACAGTCTTTCCCACACTATAAAAATCTCCCTTTTCAATAGAAAAGGATAAGAATTTGGGGTGAACTCACCAATTAAAGGGGTGAATCACTCCATCAGCATAATAGCTCCCATCAATTTGATGGAGTACCAGAGGTTTTCCACTCTCAGGTTTTCATTTGGCGCATGCTGATTATTATCATGATTGGCCACAGGCACTATAATAGCCGGCTTTTGGAGTACATCCGTAAACAAATACAGCGGTAAGGAACCACCCAGTGTAGGTAATAGTATCAACTCATCTCCTACAACCGTCTTCACGGCACTCACCACCTCTTGAGCCGTCGGATTCTCCATACTGGTTCTGGCAGCTGGATATCCGCTGCCTCTGGTCACTTTGGCGATTTTTGGATATTTCAGCCTGACCTCTTCAGAAGGATCTTCTCGGACGATGAAGTAGCCCTCTTTCTCCAGGTGCTTCTCCACCAGGTCTTTCATCTTCTCTGGGTCATTGCCTTTCACCAACCTTATGCCGATAGAGGCGGTAGCGGACGATGGTATAACGTTTCGTGCAAGCTGACCCACGTTACCACTGCTCAGTCCCCTTATCGTCAAAGAGGGATACAGCAGCCTTTCGTAGAGACTTTCAGAGCCTTCTGTATCCACAATACCTAACTCTCTTTTCAGCGCACCGTCGATAGAGGGAACATTGGCCAAGGCCTCTATTTCCTTCCCTGTAAGCGGCTCCACATCATCATAGAATCCCTCGATTACTACGTTGCCATTTTCATCTTTGAAGCTTCCGATGAGACTAGAAATCATCTGGCCAGGAACCGGTGCCCAATTCCCGTAATGACCACTGTGAAGCGAACGATTCGGTCCATAAACAGTGATCTCCATACCCGTCACCCCACGCACTCCAAAGACCAACTGTGGCGTACGGCTCTGGTGGACTGGACCATCGCAAAACATCCATAGATCGATTTCATCAATTAGATCCCTATTGTCCTCCAGGTATTCACGAAGATTTTTGGAACCCGCTTCCTCCTGCCCTTCAAAGAAAAAGATCAGGTTGGATGTAATCTTTTCATTATTGCTCTTAATGACATCCAGAGCATTGAGAATCCCAATAATGGGCGCTTTGTCATCGCCAGCAGATCGGGCATAA
Source organism: uncultured Roseivirgaceae bacterium (assembly GCA_964653795.1). Lineage (GTDB taxonomy): Bacteria > Bacteroidota > Bacteroidia > Cytophagales > Cyclobacteriaceae > JAWPMT01. Next base: position 3,107 of record CAZZHO010000162.1, read on the forward strand.
ATTCTATTGTCTGGGTCAATCTTATCACCTGCTTTTGGGAAGGGAATGGGATTCCCTCCGGCTGACATGGCCTTATCATAGAATTTAGGTTCCCAGGGCCCATGTTTCCAATTCGTGGGGTCCGCTGGCTGTCCATCATAATGTACATAGAAAGCCAAGGTCCTGTCGGCATTCTCTGCTGGCAAGTAGCCAAAGACAATAGGAGGAGTTCCTATTGTACGAAGCAGCTTAGTCTCAACCCCTCTTTTCTGCAGTTCTGAGATGATATACTCAGCATTCTTATTGATGTTGGGGAGGTCATAAGCCACGTTTGGAGCGGAAAGTAGCTTGGCAAAGTCCTGAATAATGGCAGCCCCATTCTCCTCAATATGTTGCTCAAAGATGCTTTTCTGACCGATCAATTGACTATTGACGACAATGAAAGCAATCAGAAGAAAAAAAGATTTTGGGTTGAGCTTCTTCATTTTTATTTGAGCGTTTAATTTTTCCAATCTAAGCAAAAGTGGTTGCTCGGCCATGCAAAGTTTGATTTCTGTCATTATCCCTACATTGAATGAAGAGGAGTACCTGGGAAAGACCCTTACGAACCTTTATGCCCAAGCTGCGGACATTGATGGGTTGGAGGTTCTGGTAATTGACGCTGGTAGCTCCGATAAAACGCAGGAGAAAACCGTCGATCACCCAATCCACTTCCTATCTGATGAAAGCCTAAAAGGGTACAAATACAAATCCCTCAATAAGGGCGCTTCAAAGGCCAAAGGAGATATTTTACTATTTCTGGACGCAGATACGCTTCTGCCAAAAGACTTTGACCTTATCATCAGGCAATCACTCCAAAGTGGAACTACCTGTGGGGCCTTTGACATGAAGTTTGCCCGAGGCGACTGGAAGTATAAGCTCATCGTGAAGGTGAATCAGCTTAGGTATCGGGTAGATAAGTTGTATTTCGGGGACCAGGCTGTGTTCTGCCGAAAGAAGGATTTTGATCAATTGGGGGGATTTCCTCATAAAGCCTTGATGGAATCAGCTTACCTCTGTAAGTCATTTAGAAAAATTGGCCACATCAATCTGGCAAAAGGGACTGTCATTACTTCCCCTAGAAGATTTGAAGAAAATGGCTTTTGGAAAGTGGCCTGGTTTGATCTGAGAATGTGGTTGCGGTTTGTAAGCGGTGGAGATGTAGATCAATTCGGCAAAGCCTATTGGCAGCACAACGCTTGATATAAAACGAAATCCTTGCTTATCTTGGATATAGATCGGTTAAAAACGAAACATTATGGGAGATCTCAATGTCAGGATCGCAAGAAGCCGGAATGACCTGAATCAATTCACCAGAAGTTTACTCAACGACATTCATGCGTTGGAGAAGATGTTGGAGCTGGGTTGGTTCAATGAAAGCCCTTTGCACATTGGAGCCGAGCAAGAGATGTGCATTGTAGACAAGCACTACAAGCCGGCACATAAGGCATTAAAATTCCTTGAGCATCCAAATACCGATGATGTTACCACAGAATTGGCTTTGTTCAATCTGGAGTTGAATATGGACCCAATTGAGTTCAAGGAGGGTTGCTTTTCTACTCTGGAGCAAAGACTACAGAAGAGGCTTCAGGCCATCAGACAGATTGGCGAAAGCGAAAAACTTGAGCTTATACTAACCGGTATTCTGCCCACCATGCGCAAGTTCGACCTGGATAAGGAAAACCTTACACCACTAGAACGCTACCACGCCCTCATGGAAGCCATTGGTAAAATGCGTGGCAATGTCCACGAATTAAAAATTACCGGTCTTGACGAACTGAACATTAAGCATGACTCGGCCATGTTTGAGTCCTGTAATACCTCTTTCCAGGTTCATCTGCAGGTCCGGCCGGATGAGTTCGTTAGGAAGTACAACATCGCACAGGTATTGGCTGGTCCGGTTCTGGCCATATCAGTCAACTCACCTTTGCTATTTGGGAAAAAATTGTGGTCTGAAACAAGGATCGCGCTCTTCCAGCAAACAGTTGACACCCGAAGGGTTAGCGAGCACCTTCGGGACCGAAGTGGCCGTGTAATGTTTGGAAACGATTGGGTTCATGATAGCATGGTAGAGCTATTCAAAGAAGACATTTCCCGATTCCGCGTGATGCTGATGTGCGATACAGATCAGGATGCCATGGAGTTAATCGAGAAGGGTAAAACACCAAAACTTCGAGCCCTCAACATCCACAATAGCACCGTCTACCGATGGAATCGGGCATGTTATGGCATCAGCCCCAACGGCAAACCACACCTAAGAATTGAAAACAGGGTGCTCCCCTCAGGTCCGACAGTCGCCGATGAAGTTTCAAACGCGGCCTTCTGGATAGGATTAATGACGGGATTTGAAGATTACTCTCAGGAAGTGACGAAGGATTTTGAGTTTGATCATGTGAAAGAAAACTTCCTTACATCAGCTAGAAATGGCCTTGGTGCCAAGTTCACATGGAAAGGAGGAAAGAAAATAGGTGCTTCGGAGCTGGTCTCGGAGGTGCTGTTACCGATTGCCAGGGAAGGCCTTTCTAAAAATGGAGTGCTTCAGCAGGACATTGACCGATACATGGGTATCATCGAGGCTCGCAATGCTAATCAACAGACAGGTGCTCAATGGATGCTCAACTCCGTTACGAAACTCAAGAAAGAAACTACAAAGGAAGAAATATTGATCGCCGTAACTTCCTCTATCATAGAAAATCAAAAGACTGCTAAACCCGTTCACGAATGGGATTTGGCTTGCATTGAAGATATCACTGAGTGGCATCCTTACTTTTTACTGGTAGAGGAGTTTATGACCACCGACTTATTTACCGTTCACCAGGATGACATCCCTGAATTGGTAGCAGACATTCTGAACTGGAGAAAAATAAAGTATGTCCCAGTCGAAGACGCCCAAGGGAAAATAAAAGGCCTTGTCAACTATCGTGATCTTTTGAAGTATTTCTCTAAGCAGAGCCACGTGGCGCCTAGCAAGAAAGTAGTAGTCAAGGACCTGATGGATCCAAATCCCGTCACCATCAACCCCGAATCCACCATTCGGGATGCCCTCAAGGTGATGAAGGAACATCGTACTGATTGCCTTCCTGTTGTGAAAAATGGTAAGCTAGTTGGAATCATCACTGAGGGGAATTTCATAAATATTACTGCTACTTTGCTGAAGAATATCGACAAGAGTTAGTGGAGAGATTATTGGGGAAAATTGAGGGCTCCGAACCAGGCCCCTTAATCATTTGCATTGCGGCTTTACACGGCAACGAGCAGGTAGGCATTCACGCCTTTAGGAATGTGCATTCAGCTATTGAAAATCATAAAATCCCATTCAAAGGCAAGCTCATCGGTCTTCTTGGAAACATAAAAGCGATTCAGGAAAACCGAAGATTTCTGGATTATGATATGAATCGAGCCTGGACGGAAGACAACCTGAGAAGGGTATTCGGTGAAGATCAAAACACCAGGTTAGAGGACGAAGAAATGCGGTCGCTTCAAAACGTTATTGCGCAAGAGTCAGAGGGTGAATTCACCCAAAAAGTCATGGTGGACCTACACTCTACTTCCTCAGAAAAAGGGAATTTTATTGTCGTTGACGAAGAAAGTGCAACGCATAGTGTCATAAAAGCACTTCACATCCCGACCATTATCGGCCTTGAGGAATATTTGCAGGGCACCCTACTCGAGTATTACCACCAAAGAGGGTTTATCTCATTTGCCTTTGAAGGAGGCATCATTGGCACAGAAAATGTCTACCAGCTACATACCTCGGGTCTTTGGGAGATTTTGGATAAAAGCGGGTGTATTTCTCATCATGACCATGAAGTGGAAGATCATTATGCAAAGCTGCTTGAAACGGTCTCTGAGGGTCTACCTAAAAAGGTTTATGTCAAGCACCATCAGCGCGTAACCAAAGGTGAAGGTTTTAGAATGTTACCCGGCTTCCACAACTTCCAAAAAGTTCATGAAGGTCAGCACCTTGCCATCAACAACAAAGGGAACGTTTATGCCCCACTGGATGGATTAATCTTTATGCCACTTTACCAATCGGAAGGAGAAGATGGGTTTTTTATTGCTGAAGCGGAATAAAATAAAAGCCCCGACTATGAGGCTTTCGTGTTGTTGGCGGATAAAAGCTCTTAGGTTCAATAACTTAAGCTTTCAACACGTAAAAGAAGACTTTTAATGAAAGCAATTTCTTTGGTGTTCAAGGCAATGAAAGTAACAAGTAGTACCCTTTTACATTGGAAATGACATTCAATATCACTCGAACGAGTGATGTAGATACGGTAATTTCACTCCTTTGAGTGACTACCTTTGACGGTATGTGCCGTAGGAGCTTACCTATTTTTTTGATATTCGTTACCAGACTTTGTCTGGCACAAACTCCCCAGGTCGATAGCTTGAAGATATTGCTGCAAACACTTGAAGCAAAAGACACACCACAAGAAGCAGACTTATTAATACAAGCATCAGAAAGTGCTTTTGGCCATGACTTTCAGGTAGCGGAAGACTTTGCGATTGAGGCACTAGCACTTTCTGAAAAGCTTTCATACGCAGAGGGTATCGGAAAAGCCAATCTAGCAGCAGCCAGGGCCTGCATATACCTTAGTAAAGGCGAAGAGGGTCTCCAGTATGCCGCAGATGCAAAGCAAGTCTTTGAAGCCGCAAAAGACACAGCCTATCTGGCAGACATTGTCAGGGTAGAGGGCATCTTCCTACTCAATTTCGCCCAATACGAAGAGGCCATTCGGCTTTTTGAAGAAAGTGCTGAACTGGCAAAAGTCTCCGGAGACAAAGCAGAAGAAGCCTTTGCGATCATGGACATTGGCATCGCCTATATCTACCTAAGTGGGAGAGAAAAGGCCCTGGAATACTTCCTAGATGCGCTGGTCATTGCTGAGGAAAGTAATGATCAAAATGCGATTGGTAATGTGAAGAATAGCATTGGTCAAATCTATTATGAGCAAAACAAATACGATGAGACCAAGGAAATGATGGAGCAAGCCCTGGAAATGGCCATAGCGGCCAATAATCCTATTCTTGTTTCTGACTGCTACTTCTACCTGGCAAGAATTGCGCTACAGTATGAGAGCTATCAAAAAGCAATTGGACTAAATGCAAAGGCCTTGCATATTGACTCTGTACAATCCAACCTAAGGGGGCTAGCTCATAAACATATACTGGATGGCGACATCTACCTGGCTCAGAATCAGCTTGCAAAAGCCCGAATTGCTTTCGAGACGGGAAAAGCCTTTACCGATCGTATTCAGGATAAGGAGCAGACCGAGTCTCTCCTACTCATCCGGTTGGGCAAAATTGAGCGGCTTGAAGGGAACTTTCAGAAGGCTATCTCCTTTCTGGAAAATGCAGTGGCCGTAACCAAGAAAGGGCAGCTTCTGTATTGGGAATATGAAGCTTACGGAGAACTAGCACAGGTTTATGAGGCACTGGGCCGCTTCAAAAAAGCTTATGAGTATCACCAGCAGTATGCAGAAGTGAAGGACCAGGTCATCAATAAAGAAAGAAACGAAGACTTCAATCGGCTTCAGGTACTATACGAGGATGCCAAGAAGAAAGGTGAGATCGAACGACTCAATAATGAGTCCATTATTCAAAAACAGGAGCTGGAATTACGAAACGCGCAGGTCAACCAAAGGACACAACAGATTCTATTGCTCATTTTGGGATTGATCGCTATCTCCATCATCGCCTTTGTTTTATGGTTGAGCTTCAGAAATAAAACCAAAAGCAACAAACAGCTTGCGGAGCAAAAGGAAAAAATTGAAGCCCAAAACAAGCAAAAGGAGACACTACTTAAAGAAATACACCACAGAGTGAAAAACAATCTCCAGGTCATTTCTAGCTTACTAAGCCTTCAATCCAACAAAATATCAGATAATGCTGCGCTATCAGCGGTGAAAGAAGGCCAAAACCGAGTAAAATCCATAGCACTCATCCATCAGAAACTTTACCAGCATGAGGATATCTCTCGTGTGAACTTTGAGGAATACACCGAGGAATTGGTCTACTATTTAAAATCCACTTTTCTTTCAGGCGATAAGGAGGTAGATGTAGACGTGAATACAAATGAAATTCAGTTGGATATTGACACAGCCGTTCCTTTGGGTCTTATTATGAATGAGTTGGTTTCCAATAGCTTCAAATATGCTTTTCAGGAAGCTTCTGATGGCAGAATATCAATTGAGCTGGAGCATGTTGCCAATAGTCCAGGGAGGCTTAAGCTTTCTATCTCTGACGATGGTGTAGGCCTGCCAAAAGACATCAATATCGACTCTTTGGACTCTTTAGGATTAAAATTGGTGAAAATGTTGAGTTTCCAACTTGATGGCAAAATCGAACACTTCAATGGAATAGGGACACGATTTGAAATCACCATAGCTGATACCCAGCTTCGAAAAGAAGTAGATTAACCATGAGCAAAAAAGTACTGATCGTAGAAGACGAAATCATCATAGCCGAGGATATCCGGCAGGTACTCGTTAGTCTGAAATATGAGATTGCAGGTGTAGCATTGAAGTATTCCCAAGCCTTAAGCCTACTGGAGTCTGAATCTGTGGACTTTGTTTTGATCGATATCATGTTAGGTGGCGCTAAATCTGGCATTGATCTGGCCACGACCATCAATGAAAAGTATGGTATCCCATTTATATTTCTGACCTCCCATGCAGATGCTGCCACAGTGCAAAAAGCAAAGGCCGTAAAACCCAGTGGTTACCTGCTAAAGCCTTTTACCAAAGACGATATTTATACCACCTTAGAAATTGCCATCGCAAAAGATGCTACAAAATCACAGCAAGCCGAGATTCAGAATTTGACGGAAAGAGAACAGGAAGTGCTGGCCGCGCTTAGTAATGGTAACACCGATAAAGAAATAGCAGAAAAACTGTTTGTCTCCCTACATACCGTAAAAAGTCATTTAAAGAGTATCTACAAAAAAGTAGGCGCTAAAAATCGACTAGAAGCGGTGACGTTCTACGCCAATGGCATTCCCCATTGAAAATTCATCAATCCAACACCAAACCTTTCAATCCCTCTACTACTTCGAGTCGTCGATAAGAACTTTCTACCGAATCACAACTTTCACCTCCAGGCAATCCGAAACGAACTCGAGAAGAAGGATAATAGCATCTTTTTTGGAGCTAAGCCAGCCGCATATTCACTGGATCCCAATTCACAATCCTCTTTTCGAATAAACTGACATTTGTGGCCAAAGAGGGGCCAGCGGCTCTGAGGCCGAAAGAGGCATCTTCCACAACTCTTTTGCCATCTCTTATAGATTCAAAAAAGTTGCTCCAATGGTCAAAATGAGAACTATATCCTTTTGGTGTAGCATATATCTTTTCTCCAGGCTCTTCCAGTTGATGATTTGTAGGATACTTATCATGATACCAGGCCTTAAAGTCCGCCTTTTGCGCTTCAGTAAATGTCTCATAGGAATCCCAGCCACCGTAGCCAGGCGCCTCCTTAATCC
>CAZZHO010000163.1:0-10602 GCA_964653795.1 uncultured Roseivirgaceae bacterium
TGAATCGCTTGAAATTGTCGTTGTTATCGTTGATCCCATACAAAGCCCATCCATTGGATCCGAACACATGGCTACCCATACCAATTTCCGTAATTTCAGGGTGTTTTAGTAGTGCTGATTTGAGCAATTGGCCATTATCCATGGCGCTGGCCGTGACTTGAGAAATAGTCTGAGAGGAGGGGTCTGGACTGAGCTCTACTGAAACAATGGCATTGTAATCTATGCCTAGGTCCTTAGTTTGAAGAAAGGCCACTTGCTTCCTAATAAGAAGAGCAGTACTAATGAGAAATACGGTAATGACGAACTGAAATACGACCATACCTTTTCTTACCTTCAGTTTTTCGGACGAGCTGGAGCCTGAGTGAAGAATAGTCGCCGCTTTAAATTTGGAATAGAAAAAAGCGGGATAAATACTGGAAACAACTCCAATGGCTATGGCCAAAGCAAGGTAGCTCAGTGGATACCACCATTGAAAAGTCATGACTAGATCAGTTCCTGTGAGTGTATTGAAAGTAGGAACTAGCAAATAGGAGAGGGCTACTCCAACGGTCATAGCCAGTATGGTAATTATAGATCCCTCAACCAGATATTGGGCTTTAAGGCTGGAATTGAAGGCGCCCAACACCTTTCTCACACCAACCTCTTTAGCTCTTTTCAGAGATTGACCTATAGAAAGGGTTGCATAATTGATACAGGCGATGATGATCACCAGCAAGCCGATGACTCCCAGAATGGCCACATACTGAGGGTTCCCGACTGGAGCATACCCTAGCGGTATTTCTGCATTGAGATGGATATCTGTTAGAGGCTGCAGTAAGATGTTATATTGATCTCTTTCTACTTTGTTGCCGCCATATTGTGTATCACCGAGCTGCCCCATGACTACATCTTGCATCTTGTTGTTGACGGAGGTCGCTTGTTCACCTTCTTTCAATAGGATATAGGTTTCAGGGATGATATCAAACCATGCGGTGAAAGATGATTCATCATAGAAGTCTCTGCTCATTTCGGTAGAAAGCGCAATGTCAAATTGGAAACTTGACTCTTTAGGAAGGTTCTTAAATACACCTTCAACCTTAAAATCACGAATCTCCTCATGTACCTGTATTGCTAGTGTATTACCAATAGGATCTTCATTCCCGAAGTACTTTTTGGCATAATTAGAGGATAGCAATACTCCGCTTTTTCCTGATGGAAACGGCATGATGGGATCGCCATACAACAATTCGAAATCAAATACTTCAAAGAAATCAGGGCTGATGACGGCAATGGGCTCATTGATTCTATTGTCACCTCTTCCAACCAGATGGGTTCTGCGCATGTATTGAACGCCCTTTTCTACCTCTGGGAAATTCTCTTCCATCATCGACTCAAACCGAAGGGGGGTAGTTGCGTTGAAGAAGGTCCTTCCATCTCCATAGTCTTCATTCAGTAGCAGTCTGTAGGTCCTGTCCTTCTTAGTATGAAATTGGTCATAACTCAATTCTTGCTTGACAAAAAGACCTAGCAGGATGAAGCAAGTAATGCCTATCGTGAGGCCGAAAAGGTTGATCGTGGTATTGAATCGGTCTCGCCAGAGGACCCGAAAGGCGACTTTAAAATTGTTCGTTGAAATCATAATTCCTGAGTTTTTGAGTTTTTGATTCTTCTTTATGGCTGACCACCTTAGCGACCTGAGGACCAGCCACCAATACAGGCTGTCAGCTTTAAATTTTCCTTTTGGTGCATTTGCCTCGTATATCTCATACAAGTCACCTTGCAAGTCTTCGATTAAATAGGGGTCGCAAAACCACTCTAAGAATCGATCAGCCAGAGATGGAGGGCGATGAGCGTTCATTTCACAATCGTAAAGGAGAGCTTGGGCAATTTTTGATAAAGACTGTATCGGAGTTCCATGGTTTCATCCAAGGCTTTTCTTCCCGCCACAGTAAGTGAAAAAAATCTTTTTCTTCGGCCTCCTCGCTCTTTTGAAGCACCACCCATTTCCGAGGTGACGTAGCCTTTCGATTCTAACCGTCGAAGAACGGAATGGATCGCTGTAACGTCCATCTTCCTGCTGGTATTATTTTTTATCTCCTCCAGGATTAGCACTGCATATGCTTCATTGGTCAAGGCTCCAACTGTCAGTAGCACCAGCTCTTCTAATTCACCTAAATGTTCTCCTCTCATACAATTCATTTGTTGTACAAACGTACAAGATAATCATTAGTTGTACAAATACACAATTAATAATTGGTTCTGAGTGAGGCTTGATTGCGCTTTGAGTCCAACTAATATTTGGTTATTTTTCATAATGCCTACCTTAAAAGCCAACAACATTGACCTGTTTTATAGATCGATAGGGGATGGACCTGAGACCATCGTTTTCTCACACGGTTATTTGATGAACAACACCATGTATAATGATCAGATTGCTGTTTTAAAAGATAAGTATAGATGTGTGACGTTTGATCACAGAGGTCACGGTAAAAGCGAAGTAACTGCAAGTGGTTATGCTCTTGAGGATTTGGTTGATGATGCCATTGCCTTTGTGGAGGGGTTAGGTTCAGGGCCTGTCCATTTTGTTGGAATGTCTACGGGAGGCTTTGTAGGGATGCGCATCGCCCTGAGACGTCCTGAAGTGTTGAAGTCATTAGTACTGATGAATACATCTGCCAGCAAAGAGCCAGCCGCAGCCAAGAAGAAGTATGATTTACTTATTTGGATGGTAAAAACCTTTGGATGGGGACCCGTAATTGGGACAGCCATTAAGACCATGTTTCACTCCACTTTCTTAAAGGATCGATCTCGTAAAGAACAAGTGAAGGAGTGGAAAAACATTGTGAAAAGTCATAATAAGGGAGCAGTAATCAAGTTCGGCCAGGGTATTTTTTCACGGGATGATGTCCTTGATAGGCTGAGTGCTCTGGAAATCCCATGTGCAGTGATTATCGGAGAATTTGATGCGGCCACTCCACCAAAGCTAGGTAGGAAAATTGCCGATAAAATCCCTGGAGCAAAGCTTTATGAGATTAAAGATGCCGGACACTCAACACCAATCGAGAAGCCGCAAGAAGTAAACAAGGCTTTGAGAGATTTTTACGGTATTTAGAAGTCATTTTCCAGCACCTCCAATGGTTGGTAGGATCTCCCGACTTTTACCTTGACTCCTGTTCGAAGCACCAAGAATTCATCTCTTCCAGCCTTTTCTTTACGCACTACTTCCTGCTTGTTCACAATATATTTCCGATGAACCCTCATGAAATCTGGTTGGAGCTCAGCTGCCATCTTTTCCATAGTTGTACGCTTCATTAGTGATTGATCTCTGGTATGAATTCTTAAGTAATGATCATCCGATTCTATCCATTCTATCACATCGGCTTTGATGATTACTTCCTTCCTGCCATGTACCGCCACAATCACCTTTTCTTTCTTGGCTGACTTTCTCATTGTGTAGATCACAGCTGAAAGTAGGACGATATGAAATAGCGCCTCTTTGCCGAAGTACCATCGCGCATAGCGAGCACTTATCCAATGGTCAAAGTAGCCGAGAGAATGCAATGCAATATTGGAAACAATGAAGAAGGTACCAATTATGGCTAGAATCAGCGTAAAACAAAATAGGATATACCTACTTTCAGGGAGCTGGCCTAATCTCAATGCGCTGAAATAGGCTATGAAGACAAATGGGAGAAAGCCTAATACTGAGACAGAGAGATAGACGTAGGCGATACTAGGGTCATAACCTGGATTAGCTCCGTAGCGAATGTAATTCTGCAACATCAACACCAAGGCCGATATAATAAGGAAAGTCCCTGACCAAAACGCCAATTTCCTAATATCAAAGGACCATGAATCAGCTAGTCTAAAAATCATATTTCCACCTTTTCAATAAAGATAATCCTACTTCCTGTCACTTAATTTAGATTCAGCCAAAGGCGCCCTTGATAAATGTTTCAGTCAGTCCCTTTCCGATTAACCATTCCATTAACTCAGTTCTACCGCCAACTTTGGCATGGTGCAAAAGAGTGAAACCATGTGGACCTGGGCTCTCTAAGAGGGCGGGATAGAGTTCTATTTGTTTCATCACAAAGTCATCAAACCCGAGAAAGGCGTAACTAAATATATCCATACGAGCTCCTTTGGAAATCAAAAAATTCGCAATGTCTTTTCTTCCCATGTGCGCAGCACCACCCAAGGCTGTTTCAAAGTCTCCTCGCTTTATCTGATTGGTACAATTCAATATAAACGGCGTTTCTTGGTAAATGGCTTTTACTTTCTCAAAATCATTGTGAGCCGCCGCTACAAAATCGTATATCTGATCGCTGGTGAAAATGGGTCTTTCGGTTTCTTGTGAAAAGACCTTTGGTACTATCAAAGCAGTGGTGCCAGCAGCTAAACTCTTCTTCAAAAAATCGGATCTATTCATAATGATATTTTTCTTGTAAAGAAAACTTCACGCCTGGCAGTGATATCGGTTTCGGAACATGATTTCGTGAACTGTCGGTAGACTGTCGTGAAAGTGCAGCATCCTTTCAATCAACTGATCGATATTTTTCTCAAGCCAATGACAGCCTTCAATATCGATCTACTCGACCCTCTAATTATGCAACTTGTCGATGTGCCCTGCTAGCCCTTACACTTTTGAATGATCCTTGAGTCTGAAGGATTTGACCATTTGCGGATATACGTGCAACACGTACAAATGTCAAATCAGGAGATAGCATCTTTCGAGAACCTTAAGAGCATTGAGTATTAAATGAAAAAATTGCAGGAAGAGAGCCCACTGGGTTATGGTAGATATAGGGTAATAACTGATAAAAACGACCAGCTTATAGACGCTGAGATAATAGAAGTCAATACCGGTTTTGAACACTACTTCGCTAAGCCTCGAAAAGAGATAATAGGCAAAAGCAAATTCGAATTTTTCAAAGCATTCTATGAAGGGCAGGAATCTGAGTGGAGAAGAAAATACAGTGAAGTTGCCTTAGAAGGCAATCACTTCATCGATACGGTTTACTTCAAGCCAGGACAGGTTTATTTTGAGATGAACGTTTCTTCTCCAATCAAAGGGGAATTCATCACCTTGTTCAGAGATGTTACCTACAAAGTAGAAAAAGAGGTCCTATTTGAGGATATCCTTTCGAATAGCTCAGAAGCGATTTTCTTAACCGGCGACAATGGAGATTTTAAATACATAAGCCCAAATGTCACCAGTCTGTTCGGATTCGATGAGGATGAGATGGCAGACCTTGGTACAATCGATCTGGTTATTGGTGAGGATTACAAAAGTTTCCTGAAGAAAGGCACAAAATCAGGGGATGTTTTGGTCAAGAACTATGAGCTGTCCATGGTCGACAAGTATGGCCAAATCCACTATTTAATCATTGATATCAAGCGTGTTTCTTTTCTGGGAGGAAGCTTAATGTTTACATGTCGGGATATTACCGAAAGTAAGTTGGCAGATAAACGATCTGAACAAGAAAGAGAAAAACTCAAAGCATTATTGGACACCATCCCTGATCTTATTTGGATGAAGGACCCGCAAGGCAAATACCTTGCTTGTAACCACGAGTTTGAAAAGTTTTACGGAGCGCAAGAGAAGGATATATTAGGAAAAACCGATCGAGATTTTGTGTCAGCGGAGTTGGCGGACTTCTTTAGAAAGCATGACTTAAGGGCTATGAATGCCAACAAACCGATGAGCAATGAGGAGGAGTTGGTCTATAAAACGATTGACAAGACCATCTTGGCTGAGACTACTAAGACGCCTTTCTACTCGAAAGATGGCACTTTGGTGGGTGTCCTAGGTGTAGCGAGGGATATTACAGCGAGAAAGATCACCGAGAAGGAATTGATTGCTAGAGAGGAGAAGTTCAGAAAAGTAGTGGACTCATCTTTGGATGCCGTGGTGATGAGTGATGCAAAAGGGAATATCGTCGAATGGAATGGCCAAGCCGAGAAAATTTTTGGTTTCAAGAAAAATGAGGTGATGTATCAGCCGCTAAGCGACCTGATAGTACCGAAGAAGCATCGGGAAGCACATGAACGCGGAATGGCCAATTATAGAAAAACCGGAAAAGGCCCCGCCTTAAACACTAGGTTTGAGATTACCGCCTCTCGTAAAGATGAGACAGAATTTCCAGTCGAAATGAGTATTGTAGACCTTGAGGTGCAAGGAAAACCGTATTTCTGCTCTTTTATTAAGGATCTTACTGAGAAAAATGAAGCGGAGGAGGCTCTGGAAAAATCAGAAGTGGATCTGGAGAAGTACAGGAGGTTTTTCAATATCGCTAATGATAACTTTTGTATAGCTGACCCCAATGGGATTCTGATCGAATTGAATCCTCAGTTTCCGAAGACGCTTGGGTATACACTCGAGGAGTTGACCGGTAAAAACTTTCTTGATTTTGTACACCCTGATGACCTTGACAAGACGCTGAAGGAAATGGAAAATCTGGGAGCTGGTGGCACTACTATCAACTTCAGAAACAGGTACAAGAAGAAGTCTGGGGGGTACTGTTATTTCGAATGGATTAGTGCACCCCACGATGGTTTTTACTATGCTGTGGCAAGAGATGTTACACGGACAATGCAATATCAAAAAGAGTTGAAGCTTCGGGACCAGAACCTTCATAAATTCTTTGAAAAGGTACATGTAGGCATCGCTAAGAATTCAATGGATGGAGCCTTCGTTGAAATCAATCCGGAGTTTGAAAGGTTTACAGGTTATTCAGTAGATGAGCTTAACAGCATGTCTTATTGGGACCTCACGCCTGAAAAGTACGCCCTGCAGGAAGAAGTGCAGCTGAAATCCCTGAAAGAAAAGGGTAAGTATGGTCCATATCAAAAAGAGTATATAACTCGCGATGGTGATTTGATCCCTGTATTGCTCAATGGTGTGCGTACTGTTGATGCTGAAGGAAATGAGTATATCTGGTCAGTAGTGCAGGACCTTTCTGAAAGCGAACGAAATAAGGAGAAGCTGAGACAGGATGTTGAGAAATTCAAAGTCTTGCTGGATACAGGTAAGTTGGTTGCATTTGAAGTAGACATGGGGACCAATGAAATCAGAACTATTAGGGATAGGATTAAGATTGACACGAGTTCTTTTCCAATGGAAGAAATTACAAGCTTTGACGATTTCTTTTCTACTATCAAAGAGGATCATCAAGTTTCCTGTTTCAAAAAGATGAAGAAAATGACCTCAGGGGAAATTGACTCCTTTACCTGTGATATTCAAGTACGGAAAGGGGATAGATACTTCTGGCATCAAGGCATCCTGAGTGTATTGGAAGTCTGCCCCGATGGCAAGGTCAAAAAAGTCTTCATTACATTGAGAAATATCGAGGATGAGAAAAATCAGGAACTTATTCGGCTTAAAAGTCAGGAAAAGGAAAGGTTGAGAGTAGCCCGAGATATCCATGACAGCATTGGTCAGATGCTGGTAGGAACCCGCATGACCTTGAGAACAAAACTCGGAGCTTGCGAGGGTCTAGACGGCTTAGACGAGCTCCTACACGATATGATTCAGGAATGTAGAATAATCATCAATAATTTCGGAATTAGCGTGCAAGTGGAGGACTTGAAAGCTTCTTTTGAAGACCTTATCCATAAAATGGATAAAGTGTATCCTGGGAAGATCGAACTAAACTGGTATGGTAAAGAGAACCTTGATGATCTGAAGCTAGCGACCTATTTCTTCCGAATATTTCAGGAAGGACTGTCTAATGCAATAAAATATTCAGACTCACCCATGATCAAGGTTGACATCAAAAATCATTCAAACTTTGAGATGAGGTTGACAGATTTTGGTGTTGGGTTTGACACCACAAAAGTTTCAAGGGGTTTTGGTATGAATAATATGAATGAGAGAGCTGAGGAAATTGGATATCAACTGCTGGTGGATTCATCCATTGGAGATGGTACAAATATTTTGTTGAAACAGGATTAGTGGTAAGGTGAAAGTCTGGAGTTTAATTCCAGTTATTATTTATCAAGTTTTTGGCACATCCAAACGCTTTCGAACTCTACGTCAAACCCAACTTTTCTATATCCTTTTCTCGCGGGTAGATGGGAGGGGTCGTTTCCGGTGGCGACGGTCGCTACTTCCATTCCGGCTTTTTTCATTTCGTCTATGGCAAACTGATACATCGCTGTGCCAAAACCTCGTTTAGAGAAAGCGGGACTAATGGCATTTAACCCTATTTCTCCAACATTTCTGAAAGGCATGTTCAGTCCATAGGAGATAAAACCCACAATTTCTCCATTGTAAATAGCCTTCCAGATTTCCCACTTAGAGCTGTCCTCAAATAGCGATATCAACATGTCTTGCTGTGCCAGGTCTTCGGGCTCCTGTGCTTTCTTGTAAATAAAATCCCCAAGTATTCTCTTAAATGAACTAAAGACCGGTTTGAAAGCATTGAGTCTTATTGCCTCTAGCTGGGGAAGGTCAGTTTTTACTGCTCTTTCAAACAATAATGGTTTGCTTTCTGAAGGATGATTTTGGCTATTCACTGTGATTTACCTCATTTAAATCGGTCCAAAGAAACCAATGATTTTCTCAATTTTCGATTGATCTTCGTTGAAGAACACTATGTCTAGACCTTTTAAAGGGATTGTGCCATCAGATAATTTTAGGTGCCAGTTGAACCTACCGATATTGTGATGAAGATCTACCTCGCTAGTCCTTTCGATGGTAGCTCCAGGCCTGCTAGATTGGATTTTCTCAATATGTTGGACCAACTCTTCTGATCCTGTCAAGTCTGATCTGGGATCGATGTATTTGGCATTTTGTTCCCATATTGGATCCAATATCTGTCTTCTTGTGTCGATGTTGATCTTATTCCATGCCGAACAATATTGATCGACAGTCTTGGCTATTTTTTGCATCCCTTTAAAATTTTTTTCAACTGCAATGTCCAAAACACTGGCTGGCCATTGTCTTTAAGTCAAAAATCAAACTAATCACTCAATTCACAATATCATGAAATCAAATTTCGGAATCCTAGGAGTAGCATTTTTACTTTGTGTAGCATTTTCCTCTGTAGACAAGAGTCAATCAGAGCCTGATTATGAGGCTTATCTATCTACCTTCTTTGGCCTTTTCAATAACCATGACTGGAAAGCACTTTCCAACATGTACGCTGAGAAGGCAAAGTTTAAAGATCCAGCACTTGGCCCTGGTATCCACATCAGAACCAGATCAGAGTTTGTGGAACACTATGTGGCTTTAGAGGAAATGATCCCTGATGTTCAGGACTCAGTTATCAACTTCTATCCATGTGGAAATACCGTGGTGGTAGAGTTCATTTCCACCGGCACTGGCCCTGATGGTGAGCGATTTCAATTACCTATTTGTGCTATTCTGACGATCGAAGATGGATTCATTGCCAGAGACTATACCTATTATGACAATTTTTGAGGTCTACTTACCGGGATAAACCTACCTTATAATCTATGAGGTGGGTTAACTGCTTTTTTATGACGAAATTTCTAGTTCCAAATCCTGATCAATATGAAATACGTGCTAGTCATTTCTTTTGCAATGCTGCTTTCATGTAGCCAACAGCAACCTTCTGAGGAGCCCTCCGATACTCAATTGGGTAATCTCGGTCACCAGTTCACCATCAATACCGCCGCGGCGGAAAGCTTTGAGAAAGGGCTGTTGTTACTCCATAGTTTTGAATACGAAGATGCACGTACAGCTTTTGAAGCGGCGCAAAAGGCTGATAAGTCGGAGCTGATGAACTACTGGGGAATTGCCATGACGCATTATAAAGCCCTGTGGGGCTTGCAGGATGTAGAAGCAGGTCGGGAGCTAATGAGACAATTAGGAGAAACACAAAAAGAAAGACTGGCGAAGTTTGAGGACCCCCTGGAAAAAGACTTTTGGCAAGGGATCGAACTGCTCTACGGAGAAGGAGAGTTGCTGGAACGAAACAAACAGTATGTGGCGCACATGAAAGAGGTCTATGAAAGGCGATCTGATAATCAGGAAGTCGCCGCTTTTTACGCGTTGGGCTTGATGTGGTCAGGATATGACAATCAGGAGAACCTGGACTTATCATCTAAAGTAGCCTCGAGCATTCTTAAAGAGAACCCTACGCACCCTGGTGCTCTGCACTACATGATACATGCGAATGATGACCCGCAGTACGCATTACAAGCGATTGAAGCCGCCAATGAATATGCACAGGTAGCACCTGACGCGGCACATGCCTTACATATGCCTTCACATATTTACGTGGCGTTGGGCATGTGGAAAGAAGTGGTCAGTTCCAATGCCGATTCGTATCAAGCCAGTATCAGTAGGGTGGAGCGAATGGGCCTAAGTGGTAAGGATAGAGGCTATCATTCTATGGCCTGGTTGCACTATGGGTACCTTCAACTTGGGCAATACGACAAAGCCGCTGAACTGATGAAGGAGATGATTAGCTACAACTATGACAATACTGCGAGCAATAGCTACCTTATTATGATGCAAAACCAACATCGTATTGAATCAGGAAGTTGGCCAGACAGCCTGGAATTTCAGGACGTGGACGTAAGTGCTCTCCGGATTGGGATGGAAGGAAAAGCAAAGATTCATTTCTTAAAGAGCTTACTGGCCTTCGATGAGGA
>CAZZHO010000164.1:0-10495 GCA_964653795.1 uncultured Roseivirgaceae bacterium
CTTCCTCCTTTGGTGAGATTAAAATCAAACATCTCGAGGAATGAGGGGTCTGCTAGTCTTACACGCTCTCTGAACACATTATCGCCTCTTTTTACCACCACACTTCTGTCTCTGATTCTGGTCATTCGGCGTATTTGGGAAAAATCATCCTGTAGCTTCAGTCCTATAGGAGCAGGGGAAAGGCCATAAAGGGCTGCTTCGCCATCTCTGTCTACAAGACTGGTAAGCATGAATAACTTGTCTTGTTTCGAATGTTGGTTTTCCATACCTAGTTCCAATGACAAATAGGTATAAGTGACCATTGATACGCCGATGGCCAGTGCCAGACCGAAAACGTTGATGAATGAGGAGAGCGGATTCTTTAGAAGGCTCCTTAGAGAGGTTTTGAAGAAATTTCTGAGCATTTGACCTGTGAGTTTTTTATAAGATGCAAAAAACTGAAAAAGGTTGCGTCATGATTCAGTTTTTATCTTCTGGTAATTTTTCTATTTTCCATTTTAAAATCAAATGTTATTGAGATGCGAAGGCTGTTCCTGTCAAGTTCAATTTTCTTTCTAATGGTTACTTCTTTACTGGGTCAAGAAGGTCAATGGACCTTAAAAACAAAATCCATAAATCCGAACAACTACTTTGGTGTTACTTCCGGAAATGGCATGATCGGTATCGTCTCTTCTCCAGAGCCTTTGAAAGTTCAGGATATAGTGCTCAATGGTGTCTTTGATTTATATCAACGGGGTAGGGTTTCTAATATCCTGAAAGGCTTCAACTTCCTTAATATGGACTTGGCTATAGATGGAGTGCAAGTAAACGCTGAGAATATCACGAACTTTTCTCAAGTACTTGATATGAGAACCGGGAAGATCATAACCTCATTCGAAGTTCCAGGAAAGGTCAAGGTTACGCAAGAAATTATGGCTCTTCGCCATTTACCTTATTCAGCGCTAATGGATGTCAAGATTGAGGCCTTGAATAATGTGTCGATTGCTCCAATGAATATGATTGATGCACCTAATCATCTTCGGGATGTCAGAAATCACTACTCGGTAATTGAGCGACCGCATATTAGGATGCCTTTGATGACTTCTGCAGCTCTGAGTCCTACAGGTAAGCACACTTTAGCTGCCAGTGTTAGCTATATCGTGGAGGATGAAGAGTTTTTTGCGGATGAAGTGACACACATTGACTGGGATTACAATCGCCATTGGATGACTTTTCGAAAAGACCTGAAAAAAGGCGAGGAATTTGATTTCACTCTGGTCGGGTCTGTTATTTCAAGTGTCGAGGTAGATGACCCTTTTAATGAGGCGGAGCGGCTTACCTTGTACGCACAACTTGAAGGTAGAGACCGTCTATTGCAGCGCCATAATGATGCCTGGGGCAAACTCTGGGAAAGTGACATTTTGGTAGATGGCAATGAGGAGGATCAAAGAGACATTCACTCTTTTATCTATCACCTATATGCATTCGCCAGAGCGGGAACAGCTTATTCCATGTCGCCCATGGGATTATCAGGATTGGGTTACAATGGGCATGTTTTTTGGGATACGGAAATATGGATGTTTCCACCATTGTTGATGCTGCAGCCTGAAATTGCCAAGTCGTTGCTGGAATATAGATGGAAGATGTTGCCGCAAGCGAGGTATAATGCTTTCGCTCATGGCTACAAAGGAGCTCAGTTCCCTTGGGAATCTGCCGAAACAGGTCAGGAAGCTACACCTGTATGGGCATTGACCGGCCCATTTCAGCATCATATCACTGCCGATGTAGGTTGGGCATTCTGGAAGTATTATCAGGTTACTAAGGACAAAGCATGGTTAGAGAGTAGAGGTTATCCCATGCTCAAAGAAGTTGCGGATTTCTGGGTTAGCAGGGTAGAAAGGACCGCTCCTGGCCGTTTCGAAATTAAGAATGTAGTAGGAGCTGACGAGTACGCTGAAAATATTGATAATGATGCCTACACAAATGGTATGGCCATTACGGTTTTGAGATACGCTACTGAAGCTGCTATAGAATTAGGGCTTGAGCCTAAACCAGATTGGAATTTTGTTGCGGATAATATCGTCATAGAGCAAAAGAACGGTGTGACAATGGAACACAGCACCTATGAAGGTGAGATCATCAAGCAAGCGGATGTAAACCTTTTAGCCTATCCACTTGATATTGTCAGCGGCGATCAGGTAAAAGCTGATCTGGATTATTACATACCTAAATATGACCCATTGGGACCGGCCATGGGATTCTGTACAATTGCCACGATCCAGGCAAGATTAGGTCAGACCGAAAAGGCGTACCAGGGCTACAAAGACAGCTATAAGAAGAATGAGGTGCCGCCTTTTGGTGTTTTGGCCGAAACGGCTGGAGGAACAAATCCTTATTTTGCAACTGGTGCTGGTGGCGTTTTACAAACTGTACTCTCTGGATTTGGCGGGTTAGAATTTACGAATGAAGGGATAATACAATCTGAAGGTAGACTCCCTAAAGCCTGGAAGAATCTTACACTCAAAGGCATAGGAAAAGATAAGAAAACCTTTGAGGTGAAATAATTACCCGGCTCGTAATCTTGCTTTCAGGGAGCTAATAGCAGCCATCAAGCTGACTATTGCTAGTACTGTGCCTAGCATAAATGGTGCACCTGGAAAGTAAATCTCGTTTGCAGGATTCGTAAAGTATCTGAAAATACTGGTCATGAGCAATGGTCCGATGATGGCCGTGACGCTTATCATACTGGTGATACCTCCCTGTAGTTCACCTTGTTCGTTTGAACCTACCTGGGAAGTCATAATTCCTTGAAGCGAAGGCCCTGCAAGTCCCCCGAGTGCATATGGCATCATGATCAAGTAAATCATCCATCCTTCTGAGGCAAGACCGATCATGATGAGACCGAAAGCATTGAATGAAAGCCCAATAATTACTGATTTCTCCTGGCCGATTTTCTTTACGACTGGTCGAATTACCAATCCCTGGACTATTCCGATCATTAATCCTACAAAGGCTAAAGAGTAACCTATTTCCGCTTCAGACCAGCCAAATTTTTCACCTGTAAAATATGCCCAGGTACTGTGAGTAGCATGTTGGCCTATGTAGACAAAGAATAATGCTACCAATAGACCTATGATCATGGGATAATTTTTCAGTTGGAGTAGTGTGCCAACAGGATTAGCTCTTTTAAAATCGAAATTTCTCCTGTTCTCTTTGGAGAGTGACTCTGGAAGTATGAAAAAACCATAAAGGCAGTTCAAAAATGTCAATCCTGCGGCTGCGTAAAATGGAAGTCGGGTGCTGATTTCTCCTAGTACACCACCAATTAGTGGTCCTACAATGAAACCTAGACCGAAAGCTGCTCCTAACATTCCAAAGTTTTGTGCCCGCTTGTCGGGAGTAGTAATATCTGCTATGTAGGCATTCGCTGTGGTGATGCTCCCTCCACAGATGCCTGAAACGATTCTTGCAGCAAAAAGCCAGGTAATAGTTGGGGCCTGAGCCACCAAAATGTAATCTATGGCCAACCCGAAAAGAGCCAGGAGTAATACAGGTCTTCTTCCATATTTATCGCCAAGTCCTCCTAGAACAGGTGAAAAGAGAAACATGAAGAAGGCATAAACAAACATTAGCCATCCACCATAAACCGCAGCTTCGCTAGTAGTGCCTCCAATTAACTCTGAAATGAGACTGGGAATTACTGGTATGATAATGCCCAGACCTATAATGTCAATGAGTACAGTGATAAAAATGAATCCGATAGCGGCTTTCTGATTTTTCATCTTAGAGGAGATTGGGGCTGCGAAGCTACAAAGATTCAGTTATTTCCTCTTGTCAAAGTTTAATTCCAATTCTTTACAGAATTTAGGGGGGTGTTATCATTCTTTGAGAACAAGACTTTCCAAAAACTGCTACTGATCCATGGTGCTATTTTCCTGGTGAGATATTGTTATCTGGTGTTTGGGCCATTTGATATTTTCTCCGAAGAAGCGCAGTACTGGGTTTGGTCGAAGAACCTGGCGCTATCCTATTATAGCAAGCCTCCATTTGTAGCGTACTTCAATTTTTTGGCTACCTCAATATTAGGATCTTCCCAGGCAGTTATTAAGTTGAATGGACTGCTATTTGGTTTTGGCGCTGTGATGGTAACATATCAACTATCACTCGAAATTTTTCATGATAAGAGGCTGGCGGTGATGGCTTCATTCTTGAATTATCTACTTCCGTTCCACCATACCACCTATAACTTTTTCATGACGGATGGGCCGCTCTGTTTTTTCTGGGGGTTGAGTCTGCTTTTCCTATGGCGCATGATAAATGATAGCAAAAATGCCTGGATAGCATTTGGAATTAGCTGTGGGTTGGGATTTCTATCGAAGTATACGATGGTTTTTATTGCTCCTTTTGCGCTGGTCGTATTAGCTACAAATAGAAAATGGCTTTTTAGGAGGGATTTCTATGGTGCATTGGGCATATGTGTACTTGTTGCCATTCCGGTGATGATATGGAATCTGGAAAATGATTTTGTGTCTGCCAGGCACGTCTCATCCATAGGAGCCAAGACATTGACGCTCGGAAAAAGACTCTCGTTTCTTGGGGAATATGTGGGTGGTCAACTAGGTATTGTTTCTCCTCTTCTCTTGCCCTTTCTGTTTTTCAGGGGAGCATTGAAAAACCAAGCTTTACGTTTTCTCTCCCTGGGACCACTTCTAGTCTTTGGGTTTTTCCTGATTTATTCATTCACAAAGCGAGTAGAAGTCAATTGGCCCATATTTGCCTACTTTCCAATTCCGATTCTACTGGCTCAAGTTTATTTGAAGCTTAGTCGTAAAA
Organism: uncultured Roseivirgaceae bacterium; assembly: GCA_964653795.1. Classification (GTDB taxonomy): domain Bacteria; phylum Bacteroidota; class Bacteroidia; order Cytophagales; family Cyclobacteriaceae; genus JAWPMT01. The sequence goes on from CAZZHO010000164.1 coordinate 4,813, forward strand.
AGCTATTTAATATTTTATCCGTCTTAACCGCTGTTCTCATCGCCGGATTCTTCTATTTAACCCCTTTTCTTTATGATCTTGGGTTGGGGAAAATAATCCACCCTTCAAAGGACCCAGCAGCGAGGATGATGGGATGGGAATCCTTAGGTAAGAAGTTAGACGAGCATGTAGGTGCTGTTGAAGGTGAATACTTTCTGTTTAGTGACAATTATCATGTGGCTAGTGAAGCCTCCTTTTATTCAAATGATCAAAAAGTCCCTTTCGTGCTCAATCTGGGAAGGAGAAAAAATCAATATGATCTGTGGCCAGGAGTTAGCCAATATGAGGGGTCGCGACACTACGGAGTATTTGTTACACGTGAGAGGAAAATTCCCAATGAAGTGACGGAAGGCTTTGAAGAACTAATTCGAGTTGATACGGTTAAGACACAGCTTGGAGGTGAATTTATTAAGCCTAGTATCGTGGCAACCTTTCGTGGACTTATCCATGTAAGGGAGCAGATAAGTGAAACATATTAAAAAACATTATGACCAAAACTCGCCATTATTTCGCTCTGGGAATCATGTTCCTAATAGCTGTCTCCTGCTCCGATGATGAGGTGCAGATTACGTTGGAAGCAAGTGATTTTACCGCAACAATAGATGAGAATCCGGGAAGTGGTGCTGAACTAGGTTCTTTGAACGCTACTTCAAACAGCACTCAGGAGATAAATTTTCAATTAATAAGTCAGTCCGTCGAAGGAGCCATCAGCATTTCAGGTGATGGTGCTGTAACTGTTGCGGATGAAACTGTATTTGATTTTGAGACTAACCAGACGATCACTGGTATGGCTATGGCCACAGTGGAGGGAGTGTCAGATGAGATTGCACTAACTATTTCAGTGAATGATGTAGAGGAAGTCACCTTTAACATTTGGTCAGGCTCAAAAATCACCTTTGAGAAGGGTGATGGTGTAGATCCGACGCTAGAGGCGAACCAGGATCGTATCACTGACAATGTTTGGATTACAAGAGGTAATGGTGGCGGTGAGATTTACAATGCTGTTGTTGAGAGCTCCTCCACCAAAAATGTTAGTCCTATGGGTACGGAATGGGCTTTAGGGACGACCTCAAACATCTCATCGCTAACATTCAATTCTTTCAGAATGACAATTTCACCTAACGAAGTAGTAGATAAAGATTTAGTCCTGCACCTGATAGATGATGATATCTATATTGATATCAAGTTCTTAAGCTGGACTGCTGGAGGAGGAGGCGGATTTAGTTACGAACGATCTACTGAATAGTAGATTGAAAGGATGATTTTTCGGGATTACAGTCCCGAAAAATCAAAATCATCCAAAAACTTCGTTGTGAAGTTCCCAGACTTAAAGTTCTCATTGTCCATTAATCTCAAGTGTAGAGGAATGGTGGTTTTGATACCCTCAATAACCATCTCACCAAGTGCTCTCTTCATTTTGATGATAGCTTCTTCTCTTGTTTGAGCTGACACGATCAGTTTAGCAATCATTGAATCATAGTAAGGAGGAATAGTATATCCGGCATATACATGACTGTCCACTCTCACACCATGACCACCTGGAAGGTGAAGGTTAGTGATTTTTCCGGGACTCGGTCTGAAATCATGAGCAGGATCCTCAGCATTGATTCTACACTCTATGGCATGAAGTTGAGGGTAGTAATTTCTGCCTGAAACTTCGATTCCAGCAGCTACTTTGATCTGCTCTTTGATCAGGTCAAAATCAGTGACTTCTTCCGTGATGGGATGCTCAACCTGGATTCTGGTGTTCATCTCCATGAAGTAGAAGTCTCCATGCTTGTCCACTAGGAACTCTACTGTTCCAGCACCTTCATAACCAATCGCTTCAGCACCTTTGATAGCCGCTTCTCCCATTCTATCTCTCAATTCCTGAGAAACAATAGGAGAAGGAGTCTCTTCTATTAGTTTCTGGTGTCTCCTCTGGATAGAGCAATCTCTTTCTGATAGGTGGCAAACTCTTCCGTTTTTGTCACCAACAACCTGAATTTCAATGTGTCTGGGCTCTTCAACGAACTTCTCTAAATAGAGACCGTCATTGCCGAAAGCAGCTCCAGCTTCCTGACGTGCGCTATCCCAAGCTTTTTGGAACTCGCTTTCATCATGAACAAGTCGCATACCCTTACCGCCACCACCAGCAGTAGCTTTCAGCATCACTGGGTATCCAACTTCTTTGGCAAGACCTTTTCCTTGCTCAACTGAATCCAATAATCCATCAGAACCAGGTATTGTAGGCACGCCAGCAGCCTTCATCGTGTCTTTGGCAGTCGCTTTGTCTCCCATAGAGTCAATCATCTGCGCACTTGCCCCAATGAACTTGATGTTGTGCTCATTACAGACATTTGAAAACTCGGAGTTCTCAGCTAGGAATCCGTATCCTGGATGAATAGCATCTGCATTTGTGATTTCCGCAGCAGAAATGATATTAGGGATCTTTAGATAAGAATCCCTTCCCATTGCCGGGCCTACACAAACGGCTTCATCAGCGAATCTTACATGTAAACTGTCAGCATCAGCTGTAGAATATACGGCAACTGTCTTGATGCCCATTTCCTTACACGTACGAATAACACGAAGAGCGATTTCCCCTCGATTCGCAATCAATATCTTCTTAAACATGGCGCTAGGATTAAGCTGGTTCTACTTCGAATAGAGGCTGGTCGTACTCAACTGGAGATGAGTTGTCTACCAATACCTTCACTATTCTTCCTGAAACGTCAGATTCGATTTCGTTGAATAATTTCATCGCCTCGATGATGCAGAGCGTTTTGCCTGCTGTGACCTCATCCCCAACGCTCACGAAAGGAGCAGACTCTGGATTAGCAGACCTGTAGAAGGTACCAATCATAGGAGACTTAATAGTAACAGTGTTTGAGGCCGCTGGTGCTAGTGCCGCTTCTGGCGTAGGAGCAGGCGCTGCAGCTGGAGTAGGTGCCGGAGCTGCCGCTGCAACTGGTGCAGGCGCAGCTACTGTAACAGAACCTGTAGGAGCATCCTGTGATCTTTTTACACTCACTTTGAACTCTTCAGTTTCAATGTTTACCTCCTCTAGTCCAGTGGCAGAGATAAAGTCTATTAAGTCTTTAATTTCTTTTGCTTTCATTGGGGTTAGTTTTAATTGATGCTGGTGTCGATTTTACAGATTTGCAATATCACCAAAAGTAAATGATTTTCTGGGCCTATTGTTTTACTCTTTCCACATAAGAACCAGTCTTGGTATCCACTTTGATCATCTCATCCTGATTAATGAAAAGTGGTACCTGAATCGTGGCACCTGTTTCTAGTTCTGCTGGCTTGCTGGCATTGGTAGCTGTATCTCCTTTGAGACCTGGCTCAGTATAGACAACTTTTAATTTGACATGCTGTGGTAGCTCGCAGCCTAATACCCGGTCTTGCTCTGTATGAAAAATGATTTCACATATCTCACCATCTTTCAAAAATTGCGGGTTGGTGATTAGGTGCTCTTCGACAGGGATCTGCTCGTAGGTATCACTGTTCATAAAGTTATACCCTAGGTCATCTTTATATAAGAATTGATAGTTGTGGCGCTCTACTCTCGCAGTTGTGATTTTGTGGCCAGCAGAGAAAGTGTTGTCGATTACTTTACCGGTCGTTAGGCTTTTCAGCTTTGTTCTCACAAAAGCAGGACCTTTTCCGGGTTTGACATGTTGGAATTCAACTATAGAAAATAGGTCATGATTGAATTCAATTACAAGACCATTTTTGATATCAGCCGTAGTTGCCATTAGAATATTTTGATTAGATCAATTGGTGTCGTAAGCCCATTTCACCCAGGTCGCGCCCCATGTGAAACCTCCTCCAAATGCAGCCAGAACCAGGTTGTCGCCTTTTTTTAGTTTGGATTCGTAATCCCATAGACAAAGAGGGATGGTGCCAGCAGTCGTATTGCCATATTTCTGGATGTTGAGCATGACCTTATCCTCACCGACACCCATTCGCTTGGCAGTAGCATCTATGATTCTCTTGTTCGCTTGATGAGGCACCAGGTACGCTACATCGTCACTTGTGAGGTTATTTCGATTCATGATCTGCTCAGCCACATCTGCCATGTTCGTAACGGCGAATTTGAAGACTGCAGAGCCCTCCTGATATACATAGTGCTCACGAGCCTGGACGGTTTCAAGGGAAGCAGGTCTTCTGGACCCTCCCGCTTTCATGTGAAGATGAGTGGCTCCGGACCCATCGGATTTCATAATAGAATCCATTACACCGTGATCCTCTTCAGTAGCCTCGAGCATTACTGCCCCGGCTCCATCACCGAAAATGATGCAGGTAGTACGATCTTGGTAATCAATGATCGAAGACATTTTATCTCCACCAACGACTACCGCTTTTTTGTAAACGCCAGATTGGATGAATTTCGCAGCCGTCTCCAGTGCGTATATAAATCCACTACATGCGGCACTGATATCATAGCTAAAGGAATTCTTAGCTCCAACCTGATCAGCTATGATATTAGCCGTGGCAGGGAATACCATATCTGGTGTCACTGTTGCGCAAAGCAAAAGATCTACCTCTTCAGGTTTAGTATTGGTCTTTTCAAGTACTTCATTCACGGCTTTTACGGCCATTACTGATGTTCCTTGATCAGTACCTTTAAGAATATGTCTTTGCTTGATACCTGTCCGGGTGGTGATCCACTCATCAGAGGTGTCTACAATGGATTCCAGTTCTTTATTTGTCAAAACATAGTCTGGGACATTGCCCCCGACTCCTGTAATCGCCGCTCTGATTGATGCCATAAGCTAAGTAGTGGATTCTGATCCGGAGAGAACTGGATTAAGCCAGTACCTCTTTTTCCATGATAACTTGTCCCTTGTAGTAAAGCTTGCCTTCATGCCAGTGAGCTCTGTGAGGTAAATGTGCTTCACCTGTAGTTTGGCAGGTTACGAAGCCTTTAGGAGTAGCTTTAACGTGAGTTCTTCTTTTGTCTCTTCTAGTCTTAGAAATCTTACGTTTAGGATGTGCCATTGCTTTATCTTATTCTCTTATTCTTCCTATTTCAATTTTTTCAATGCCTCCCATCTTGGGTCGACCTCTTCTTCTTTCTCCTCTGCTTCGCTTACATACAGTATGTCAGGCCTGTCGCTATCTAAATCTGGGTGAACCTTCTTCAAGGGAATTTCCAGCAGTAGAAACTGATAGATGTACTCCGCAACATTCATGGTTTTTGTATCCCATACCATCACTACTACATCATCGTCCAACTCGGTAGCTTCTTCACCAAACTTGACCATGATCTGCTTTTTAGTTGCAATTTTCTGATCAAATGCCTTCAAAGAAACATCACAAGTCAACTCGACTTTAGCCTCAACATCAAAATCCAAAACAATCATTGTTTCAGATTTATCTAACAGTAAGTTACAAACCCCGCTACCCGAGGTAACAATATCCTGCTCAAACAGATTAAAGAGCTCATTTCCAAACTCAAACTGATATTCATGTTGCTTCAAAGACAGCCCATAAATATCGATGTTGAATTTCCTAAGTTCCCTTTTATCCATCATCGCCGGAGAAAGAACCGCAAAGGTAGATATAATTACCTTATTTCAGCAAATAGAATGTTGCTTTGCCGAAACGGCTAATTTTGATACTCCTGCCTGCACTTTACTATATCAAGAGCGGT
>CAZZHO010000165.1:0-10487 GCA_964653795.1 uncultured Roseivirgaceae bacterium
AGATTAAAACCCAAAAGGCCCTAAGAAAGGAAAAAGAAAAGGACCTCAATAAGAATAAAAGCAATGTGCCTTTTCCTGGTTGGGACGCACTGGCTCAAGAAGGCTGGCAGGAAAAACCACAGATTGTACTTGTAGTGAAAGACAGCAACGGTAAAGTGGTGAATCGGGTAGAAGGTAAGAACAAAGCAGGCTTTACAAGAGTCAGTTGGGACTTAAGTATTCCAGCAAAGAGTGTTGTTGAATTAGAGGGTAAAAATGAGAATTGGGAATTCCCGTCTATACCAGGATCTTACACGGTCACACTGAATAAAGTAGTGGATGGTGTTATGACTGAATTGTCATCTCCGCAATCATTTGAAGTGAAATCACTCTGGAAAGAAAGCGCACTTCCTCCTGCCAGTAGCCAGGAAATTGCTGCTTTTGTTGCTTCTCTTGAGGATTACAGATCCATGATGAGCGCTGTAAATCTGGATATCGCAAATGCATTGAAAAAGACTAAGGCTATGAAGATAGCTCTTTCAAGATCTGAGCAATCATCGCCGGAGTTAGTAAAGCAACTGCACGATGCAAAAATGAGTTTGCTGAAGTTGAAGTCTCAGGTTTCAGGTAATGACGCTCAAAATGCAATTGGAGCCGTTGAGACCTCAGAGCCAACTCCTCGAGATAGATTTTTCTATGCGGCCAGAGGGGCCAATAGAACTCATGGTCCAACTGATACCATGTTAGCTAGCTTAAGGATAGGGAAGAAGAAGCTTACGTCCATTCGACGAGAATTAGACGATGTGCTTAACAATACTATGCCCAATATTGAGTCCTCACTGCAAGCCGCAGGTGCACCGGCGATAGAGAGCTATTAGAAGACTTAGATCTTACAAATCTTACAAAATGAAGCCGATCAAATTTCTGATCGGCTTTTTTATTATTCACCTTTTATAAGCAGATCAAGCTCATATACCTCTCCATTTTTGATCACAACCCGCGTCTTTTTGGCATTCCTGATGTCCTTCAATGGATTACCTTCTACGATCACCAAATCAGCCAATTTACCGACCTCAATTGTGCCTAAATCAGATTCGGCATTGAGTGCTTTTGCATTGTTGATGGTGGCGGTTTGCAGCACTTCAAAAGGAGTGAGACCAGCATCCTGATAGTTCTCAAGTTCAATGTGGAGCCCAAGCCCTTGTGGGATAATGGGAGCATCTGTCCCTGCTACTACTAACCCTCCTTTATCATGTACATCTTTTACCATCCTGATAACATTTTGATATAGTTGATCATAGGTTTCCTGATCACTTTTGATTTGGTCGCCTGAGGCACTAATGCTGGCCAGATATCGCAATTCAGTCAATTCCTGCAATCTGGGATCATCCATTACACTCGGGTCTCTGGCAAGCACATATTGGTATCCTAGATAAATGGCCGTGGTAGGAGTAAACCACATGCCCGAATGTGCTAGCAAGTCCGTTACATCATCATAGGCTTGTCTCGTCTCTGAGAGTTTGGCAGAAAACCCTCTACGGCTGGTTCCCTTCACATGCTCTACGCCATCAATATTAAAGCCTACAGCAGGGTAGAGTTCATGAGAAGTCACCGGAATACCAATACGGTGAGCGCCTTCTACTACACGCTTTTGCAGTAGGTCAGGTAGCCTGACATACGTTTTGATAAGGTCATAGTCCAGCAAATCAGCTTTTCTTAGTTCCAGGTCCACCTGACGTTCTGAGGTAGTGGTAGAACCACCTCCATAGAAGATTCTGCTTCCATCGATCGAGCTTCCAGTGAAATACATCCTGGGGCCCAGAGCTTGACCAGACTGTATTGCCTCGCGCCTGTTCAGGATATCATAAGGATCTCCAGTCGGATTCCGGGTTGTGGTAACTCCCCAGGAAAGCCAGGTTCTCCCCAGCTTTTCACCATTGCCACTTCCTTCATGAACATGAATGTCAATTAACCCAGGCATGACAAACGCATCTGATGCGTCGATGAACCTGTCTGCTTTTCGGGTATCGTCATGAGGTGCTATCTCTTTTATTCGATGGCCTTCAATAAGGATGTCCATGTCAGTTAGCAAAGTGTCTGATACAGCATTGACTAGACCTCCCGCATGTATCACCAGCGTGCCTTCCGGATGTTGGCGATTCCAGGTAAGGTCAAGTGGAACGGGTTGGCTGACTTTATCCTCGATATTGATCACTTTCAACTCATTCGTGGCCATGTATAAAATGGATTTGCCGTCTCCGCTCCAGGTGGGTGCATCCGCCAATTCCTCCGTGAGTCGGATTGGTTCTCCGTCTGCATTGCCATATTGATCTACTGGCAAAAGCCAAAGATTGCCTTTTGAAACCAAGGCCATATACCTGCCATCCGGAGACCAGACAGGACCATCATTTCCCCTAACACCAAATGACCAATGCTCTGGTGCTACCTGAACCCTTTCAGAACCTCCCTCTGAGGGGAAAAGCATAATTCTATTGACCCCTTCCCGGTAGCGCGAGGAATAGGGAGCAAGCGTAGATAGGGCGATGATTTGGCCATCAGGTGACCATGTCGGTGTACCCACGCTGCTGCCCAGTCGGATGCTAATGGAAGTCTGTTTCCCAGTGGTAACGTGTACTTTGCTCATAGTAGCAAAGCGAGGACCATAGCTTTGAGTAAAAGCAATTTCTTCGCCATCAGGTGACCAGGACATGCCCGAGACGCTGCCACCTGTAGTAAGGATTTTATTGGATGCTGCCTTTTCAAGATCCATCACCCAAATACCGAACTCACCGTCTTGATCAGAACTGTAAGCTATTCTCTGACCATTAGGGGACCAAGCGGGTAATATCTGAACATAAGCATCGTCTGTCAATTGCTTTAGCTGACCGTCTTCTTGTCTGATCCATAAATCCTGCAACGCAACGAACAATACTTGTTTACCATCGGGAGATAGTGCCGGGGAGACAATGCCCTTAGTAGTCTGCGGCTCAGAACTGTCAAAGTCCCTGGTTTTTCTCACATACGGGGTTCTGTCCAAAGCTACTTTCACTGAAAAGGGGATTACCTCTCTTTGGCCATCCATATCCAAAAGATAAAAATTGCCTGAGCTGGTGTAGATCAAGGAGCTGTCGGAAGTCCATGAATGTCGGAAAGGGAATACGTCTTCTCCTTTTTGAGAAAGTGTATCAAATCCATCACCGGAAGTATCCACTTTATAAAGATTGGCCTTGAGACCCTCGTGCTCATTCACCAGTAATTGGCTACCGTCTGGCGACCATGAAGCTCCCGATAAAGTTCCGGTAGTGTTTAATAGTAAAGTCTCTTCATCCGCATCAATGGGCCTTCGAACCAACTGGAATCTGCCACTATTGAATCCTGAAGTTTGATCCGTCTCAGCTATATAGGCCAATTCTGAACCGTCGGGCGACCATGCTGGCCCATATTCATTGCCATCTCCGGAAGTAAATGCTGTTAATTTCTCGGTTACCATTTGCAGTGTCCAGATATCATAGGAGCCACCGCGATCGGACGAAAAGGCCAAGGTAGTGCCGTCGGGAGACCAGTGAGGCTCTCTATTGTCAAAATCCCCTGATGTCATTTGTTTCAAGCCGCTTCCATCCGTATTGACCGTGTAGATATGCCAATTCCCATCCCAATAAGCTTGAAAGGCAATTTTCTTACCATCCGGCGACCATGAGGGCTGACGCGCATTTCCGTAAGGATCGGTGATAGGGGTTCCTTCACCACCTGTCACAGGCATGAGCCATATTCTTCCTAATAAATCGTATGCTATAGTGTCACCTCCAGGAGAAAGTGCTGCTGCCATATTGGTACCCTGAGTAAGGGTCAGATCCAACAGTACATTTTCTTCTTTTTCTTGCTCCGGTCCCTGGCAGCAGAAACCAAGGAGTGTGCATAGTATAATAAGGTAGGTTGATCGCAACATGTGTGGTCTATAAGTAAGTCCGTAAGGTGATTTGATGAACACCAATTTAGTCACCAATCCATGATCAATGAAGGAAGGTTATTGATAAATGAAAAGTTATATCGTGATCATTGACGCTACAATAGCATCTCAGGACATTTAAATTTTCTGTATTTTGAGGCTTTAACCCAAACCCAAAATGATCCAATCTTACAAGCAGAAGTATGAAGTGCAAGAGCACTATGATGTCATTTTGATAGGCAGTGGAATGGGCTGCTTAGCCGCCGGTGCCTGTCTGAGTAAAGAAGGGAAGAAGGTTTTGATACTCGAACGGCACTATACAGCGGGTGGATATACACATGTTTTTAAGAGAAGAGGATATGAGTGGGACGTGGGCATTCATTATATCGGAGAAGTGGGTAAGGAGCAAGGAGTGCTCAGGAGGATGTTTGACTATATCACGGATGGAGAACTGCAGTGGGCCGATATGGGAGAGGTTTACGATCGTATCGTAATAGGAGAGAAGACCTATGATTTCCCAAAAGGAGTCGAAAACTGGAAGGAGGCAATGAAAGGCTATTTCCCTCGAGAAGAAAAAGCCATCGATCGATATGTGGAGTTAGTATTCGAAGTGTCTAAGGCCAGCAGAGACTATTTTACTGAAAAGGCATTACCTGGCTATCTCCAAAAACTCACAGGAAATAGGCTGAGAAAACCCTACTTGAAATATGCTACCAGAAGTACGCTATCCGTACTGGAAGAGTTGACTTCCAATCAAGAATTAATCAAAGTATTAACAGGACAATATGGCGACTATGGTTTGCCCCCAAGTCAAAGCAGCTTTGCGATGCATATTTCGATTTCAAAGCACTATTTCAACGGAGGTTATTTTCCGATAGGTGGATCTTCAAGAATTGCTGAAACCATTGACAAGGTGTTGGAACAGAGTGGCAGTACGATCCTAACAAACGCTGAGGTGGATCAGGTAACGGTAGAGAATAACCAGGCCAAAGGAGTCAAGATGAGCGATGGGAAAGAGTTCACAGCGGACTTGGTAATCAGTGGCACTGGCGTTGTAAATACTTTCAAGAAGCTACTTCCTGAAAGTTTGGTTCAAAAGCACAAGCTGATGGACCATCTTCAGCAGGTGAAGCCCTCTGCCGCACATGCCTGTCTTTACATTGGGCTAAATGGTTCTCCCGAAGAATTGAACCTACCCAAGGCCAATTATTGGATTTACCCGGATGACCTTGATCATGATGGCTTGGTAGCCAGGTACGAGAAGGATCTTGATGCGCCTTTTCCTGTAGTCTACATTTCTTTTCCTTCCGCCAAAGACCCTAGTTGGTCAGAACGATATCCAGGAAAGAGCACCATCGATATTATCACGGTCATGCCTTTTGAAATTTTCGAAGAATGGAGGGAAACCAGATGGAAGAAGAGGGGGGAGTCCTATGAAGAACTAAAGGAGAAGTTTGCGCAGCGTTTGCTGGAAGTGTTGTATGAAAAGGAACCTCAACTTCGAGGTAAAGTGGATCACTACGAACTCTCCAGTCCGGTCACTACCAAGCACTTCATGAACTACGAGCAGGGCGAGCTATATGGTATTGATCACAACCCTCAACGCTATCAGCAGAAGTTCCTACAACCGAGGACGCCCATTAAGAATTTCTATTTGACAGGTCAGGATATAGTATCTGCCGGAGTAGCTGGAGCCTTATTCGCAGGTTTTCTTACGGCCTCCAACATAACGAAGAAGAATATTGTGAAGGAGCGACTTTTCTAAGTGCCATCATTACCAATACCTGTAGACTTCATGTTTTCCAAAATCTAGTAACTGGACTACACCATCAAGTTTGGCACCTAAACGCAAGGCTAGCTTTTTAGATGGTTCATTTACAGGGTCGATATAACTGACGAGACTTGGCAGCTCAATTTCTTTAGCATATTCCTTCACTGCCAAACCAGCTTCAACTCCGTAGCCTTTTCCCATGGCAATAGGCAATAGCCAATAGCCAAGCTCAGGTTCGGGCCAGGGAGTGCTGTTCCAAAGCCCCACTGTGCCTATTAGCTGATGGTCAGATTTAGTCTCAATGGCGAGGTACGAAAAACCCATTAATTGGTAGTGCCCAAGGTAGGTAGCCATGAGTCGCCATGAGCTTTCAGAATCTTTCACTCCTCCCAAATATCGAGCGTATTGTTCCTCCTTGAAATACCTTTCTATTTCTTTGAAGTCAGACTCTTGCCAAAGTCTGAACTTGAGCCTTTCAGTTTCCAGGTGTCGCAAAATAATTGTGTTTTACTAAGGTGAAGTTGAGTCCTTTCGGGTTTTGAATTGTATTTTATTGATATGGAGTGAGTAACGCCCTATTGGGATCTCGTCATTGAAAATCGTCCCTTCGCTACATCATCTTCTTTGTATGTCCATATTTCAGCCAGGATTGAATCGCTTCCTTTTTTTTGATAGCATATAACGTTGGGTGAGTCATGCATTAAGTTCTCGAACATGAAGGTAGAGTCGGTTAAAGACTTCAACTTAAACTTGATCGCTCTGCCTTCGTTCTGATTGCTGACGGTAGGAATGTAAAATAGTCCTTCCTCCTTTTGAACTAATTCCACTGTTTCCAAGACAACCGTGTCCCCTGATTTAATTAAATAGCTTTTAGCGGAAAGTCTGGTATTACTTTCCTTAACCCAGGTTTCATAGATGATACCCTTTTTTGACTTTAACTCCCAGGTTCCTAAGAGCCATTCTGTTTTGGCAATATCACCGTTCTGGCCGAATGCAAAATTCAAGCTGACAATTACTAGTATCCATGTCCAGATTTTTCTCATTTAATCGATTACTAATTCTTCTTCAATTTATGGCTTTTGGATTACTTCGTTCAAATGGTTTTAAAGTCGATTTTAGAAGCTTGAGTCATTTTTTTAGTTGATTGGACTTGATTCGTTTTTATCATTGCATCGCATTTGTGTTTAACCTTAACCAGATGCTCCTGAATCATTCATGCGATTAGTTTTCTTTCTGTTCTTCTATACGTCAACCTTCTTCCTCTTCGGACAGCAAACGAAGTATGCTTTGGTCGTCGGCAATGCGGACTATGATTACTTGGAGCCACTGAAGAACCCTGTCAATGATGCCACTGATATGAGTGAGCTATTGAAGAAGATGGGCTTTGAGGTGGACGTTTTCACAGATGTTGGTAAAGAAGATTTTCAATCTGCGGTGAAGCAGTTCAATCAAAAGTCCAGAAACTATGACGTACTGCTTTTCTACTACGCCGGCCATGGACTGGAGATAGGTGGGAAGAACTATTTCGTTCCGATAGATGCTTTTGCTAGCTCGCTAGGTGAAATCAAGAAGACATGCGTGAACGCCAATTCAATTATTTACACGATGAAGTCAGCGGATTCGGATGCCAACATTATCATTCTAGATGCTTGTAGAAACAATCCTTTTATTCTGGTAGATTCAGATAATTCAAATGATGGATTGGCTTTGATGGATGCACCTACAGGTACCATCATTTCATTTGCTACGGCGCCTGGCAAGGTTGCCTATGATGGTACAGGAGACAATGGCTTGTATACCAGTGCGCTTTTACAGCATTTGGCGGCGTTTGAAACTGAAATCAAGGATGTCTTTGAAAATGTGAGGAGCACTGTAGTAGAAGAGACTAGGGAAAGACAGGTGCCCTGGGAATCAACCTCCCTGACGGAATCGTTGGTGCTTCGTCCTAAGCCCGAAGTACCTATTCAGTTAAGAATTTTAGAAGGAGATTCTACAACATTTGAAGGACAAGGTGAATTACATGCCATTTCTAATTTGCAAGGAGTGTCTTTCAATTGGTATTATGAAGGTAGACAGTTTACAAATGGCTCCCTGGTAGAAGTAAAGAAGACGGGAAACTACCGTGTAAAAGCCATCAGTCGACAGGGCCAAATCAAACTCTCAGATCCTATTTATGTGAACATCAAGTCTTTCGTAGCTCCAACTCCTTACATTTTGGAAGGTGAAAGTATTTCTTTCAATCAAACTGGAAGCCTGCATGGAAAGTCGAATACCACCGGAACTTTTAATTGGTTGAAAGACGAAAATGTGGTGGGATCCGGGCCCCAGCTGGAAGTAGAAGTGCCGGGATTCTATGTTTTTCAAGTGGTCACCAGGGAGGGAGAGATCGCTAATTCTAAACCCATCAGCGTAAGAATAAAAAGTAAGTAATGAAGAGAATACTCCTTTGGCTTTTATTGTTAGCGCCCTCATTGCTTCAGGCACAGTATGGTTACATCACAGGCAAAATCTCAGACCGATTCGGTCCATTGCCCAATGTCTCCATCAACATCGAAAATAGCGCTTATGGTACATTCACAGATAGTGAAGGTTACTTCGCATTCGAAATTGACACAGGCTTCCATGACCTCAAAATTGAGCTGCCCGGATACAATAAAACGAGTATCAGCATCAGGCTAGAAAACCTGGACCAGAAAGACCTGAATATTCAGTTGGAAAGCGAGCTACTTGATGCCGATGTAGGGTTAGGGTCTAAAACTACGGTGGCTCAGAATCAGTTGGAATCCCCCGTGCCGATTGATGTGGTTTATGGAGATCAGCTACTCAACACTGGACAAGTCGAGCTTGCTCAGGCACTACACCAGATTTTGCCAGGGTTTTATTCAGTAAAACAGTCTGGAGATGACCCAATTAATTTAGTGGACCCTATTTCCTTAAGAGGATTAGGGCCAGATCAGATCCTGGTTTTGGTAAATGGGAAGAGAAGACATAAAAGTGCTTTCTTAAATGTGAAGGATGTATTCGGCAAAGGAAGTGCAGGGACAGATCTTAATACTATTCCTATTTCAGCCATAGATAGGATAGAGGTATTGAGGGATGGTGCCTCTTCTCAATATGGCTCTGATGCAATTGGTGGTGTCATCAATATTATTTTGAAGAACAAGGCTTTTGATCCTGTAGTGTCTGTTTATGGAGGCCAATCTCAAGAAGGAGATGGGCAGATTGAAAATGTAGAATTCAATTTCGGTGTTCCAGTGGGAAGAACGGGTTACGTCAATCTTACCACGGCCTACATGAATCAAGATGCGGTGAATAGAGGCGGCACTTATACTGGACCCATATACGGCTTTGATGTTCTTGATTCCAACCCAGTTACCCGAGATACAACGCTCACGGCTTTTCCAAATCAGACTTTGACAGAGCTGGGAAGCAGTGGTTATCAGAATGCTTCTATTGTCATGAACAGTCGCTTGTCATTGACAGAAGAACTTGATTTTTACTCTTTTGGTGGCATAAATTATAAGTTGGGAAATGTCAATGCTACCTATCGTCTTCCGGTTCAAAGGGATCAAGTTACCATTTACTATCCAAAAGGTTTTGCTCCAGTACTAGCTACTGAATTTGGAGACCAATCACTCGTTTTGGGGGTCGATGGTGTTTTGAATGAATGGTTTATCGACGTTAGTTATGGCGTGGGTCTTTCCAATTCAGAGATTACCGTTGAGAACTCCAACAATGCTTCACTGGACGTCCTGACCCCCTTGTCCTCTTTTGCAGGAGGTTACAGATATGGTCACAATATCTTCAATGCTGAAAGTTCAAGAGAGTTTGAGGTTGGTAGCGGTCTGATTGATGTCGCCTTTGGCGGTGAATTCAGGTTGGAAACTTATGATTTGATCGACGGAGAACTTGAGTCATATCAAAATGGCAACTTTCTGGATTCCCTAGGCAATGTTTTGGTCGATACAGCAAACTTTGGTTCTGCAGCACCTGGCATGCAGGGATACTTTGGTGTAAGCGAATCAGACGCTTTGGAGGAGATCAGATCAAATGCCTCCATATATGCTGAGATCGACTATTCGATTGGCGGTCTCTTGGTTTCGGTGGCAAATCGGTTTGAGGAGTACAGTGATTTCGGGTCAAGGAACAATTACAAAGGAGCATTTAGATATGCTTTCTCCAATCAATTTCTAATCAGGGGGTCTTACAGCACAGGCTTTAAGGCCCCGAGCTTACAACAATTGTTTTATCAAAGGGCATCAAGCCAGTTCATTGATGGTGAATTTCAGAATGTACAGCTAATCAATACCGAGACACCCGTCATTGGTAATTTCTTGCCTCTTCTGACACAATTGGAACCAGAAACCTCCGAGAGTTTGAGCTTTGGTATTACCTCGAGTCTTAATCGAAATGTTAGCCTTAGCATTGATGCTTACAATACGGATATACAGAATCGTATCGGTTTGCTATCCCGTATCAGTATTGATGATTTGAGGTCTAGAGGAGAGGAGCCAGGTTTTGAGGCACTTGGAGAAATTGCTAACTTCTATGAAGTAAGTGATATCCAATTTATTGAGCTTTTTACCAACTTATTTGATACACGGACCAGGGGGATTGATGCTGTTTTGGCTACACAGTTTAATCCTGATTTTGCCACGATCCATTTCAACTCCGGCTTCAACTATGTTGAAACGCAGATAGTCGGCCTTGAAGGACAGGAAGGAGAGATATTGGAAGAAGACTATCGTTTTGAGGCAAGCCAGATAGAGTCGATTGTGCCTAGCTATCAAT
>CAZZHO010000166.1:0-10420 GCA_964653795.1 uncultured Roseivirgaceae bacterium
CAAGTAGTCTACTTTGAGATTATAGCCTTGAGCGATGCTTTTTGGAAGTACCGATTGCCAATATTCAAATAGAGAGAATCAATGTCTTTAGGTATTTCGAATAGTACCGGAGAGCCTAAAAAACTCACGCGAATTTTTCTGTTATTATAAGGTACATTGAGGCTAGCTTGTCCGTTTATATCAGTCACTGTACCATAAGGTATGTTAGTGTCCGCCAAGAAGATATTCGCACCTATTGGTAGTATTTTGTCATCCGCAATTTGAAACTTCACTGGACGTTTTTCTTGTGCCCTAAGTGGATGTATTGAAATGAGTGATAGGAGGACTAATAGGCGGATATGATTCTGTATGTTCATTATGAATATCTAGTACTGTTTATGGCCACAATCGCTTAAAACTAAATGCTATGCTATCATAGCTTTAAGTTACTTAAAAGCAGCTCCTTGATATTTGGAAGCTGCTTTTAATCTACTGAGATTAGATTTTACCGGCCTGTATGATTGTGTTTACTAAGGCTCCATTGGGGTGATGCTACGGACTTCCACAGTACCTCCCATCGAGAGAATAGGGCAACCTTTTGCTAATTCGCTGGCTTCTTCCAGGGAGTTGGCTTTTACTACCATATTGCCGCTGACTGTTTTTTCGTCTGAGATCAGGATGCCATCTGTTACCGATGAATCGGAATGAATGTTTTTACCCTCAAATCCTAACCTGTAGGTGGAGACAAGTTTTTCTGAGATGGCGAGATTGCCAATGAACCCGCCCCATTGCTCTTGCATTTTAGCAAGGTCTTCTTCTGTAGGACGGTAGCTGAAGTCTGGCTTGAACCTGAAAAGCATCATGAAGATTTGTTCGTTACTCATTGTTGTAATTTTTAGTGTTAATCAATGAGCCAAAAGTATTTGCGCCTTAACACTAAAATCTTGGCATATGACAAGAAAGGAGGGTTATTGATATTTCGTTGTAAAAAGCTTCCTGTAGATACTGATGTGCAGGAAAATGATAGTTGCGGGAGCAAATGCTGGGATAAAGCAAAAAGGAAAGGTAGCCAGTACATCCACTCCCAATGCTCCAGTTTCCATACTTATTTTGGTGAGCAAAATGGCAGTTGCGGATGTGACGAGAATATCTACTAACCCAAAGCTATTCCATAGAATAGCCCAACGATGGGCTGACTTTTTGCCACTTTCGATATTCCTGGCTATCCAAAAACTGCTGGCAGCCGTGATGATGTCACCAAGTCCTGCAATCAAGGCAAACAGGGTAGGCAGTAGCTGCAAAAGCAGGAGGATAAGGAAGAAACTACCAATGAACCTAAAGCGGTGTAGTAGAATCAACTGATGGATGGGTATTGCCTTCAACAGTCCTTTGTAAAACTTCAGGTTGAATACAATCACCATCAAAAAGATCAGTAGTGGAAGAGTAGTGAGTTGAATGATTTTTGGAGGTAAAGTGATGGCGCTGAAGCTACCATTGATACAAGCAATGGCTACTCCGATTAGGTAAATGCCATAGAATCCTAATATGCTATAGAACAATGCTCTGGATTGATCGGGTTGAGCGTACCGTCGGGCTAGCCGGGCAATTAGATATACCGGAATACAAATGGCTATCAGGAATGCGATCGAAATGCAAATAGGTATCTGAGGGTTCATCTCATTGGGCTTTGGCTACTTCATTTCTTATTCTACTGAGGGAAGTGTCGGTGACACCCAGGTAGGTCGCCAGGTGCTTGAGTGGTACATTTTGCACTAACTCTGGTTTCTCGTGCAATAAGTTTAAGTACCTGTCTTTGGCTTGATCTGCAATGACAGATATAGAGTGATTTTTAAGTTCAAAATAATTCTGAACCAACCTTGTCCGACCTACTTCTCTAAAAGCTTCAATATGAAAGAGCTTCATAAAGTCCGAGAATCGAATTTTCCAGCACTTACCAGCGGTCAAAGCTTGCACGGGTTCTCTGGAGGGTTTTTTTAAGAAATAAGAATACCAATCAATGACAATATCCTTTGGCCCAAAAAACTTGGAGGTGATGTCATTGCCATCCGGATCAATCGTGTAAGATCTTAGAAATCCTTCTTCCAGAAAGTAGTAGAAGGTGCAGGTCTTACCGATTTCAATGAGGTATTCGTTTTTCTTAAACTCGATAGCTTCGAACTGATTTAGAATTAATTCTAGTTCTTCCTTTTTAAAGTTTTCAGGTTTGAAAATGGTATGCAGAAAAGGGCTATCCATGGAGTTGCTTGACTGGCTGCGGGAGATATTTAAATATTACCAATGTAGTAAGTTAAGTCGAATCTGATTAGATGACCAAGCTGTTTACATGGTAGGAATATTTCTTGCTATGGGTATTTTGTCAACTTACTTTTCCCAGAGATTCCTTTTTGTACAAATACAGCGCAATACATACCAAAGCACTTGCTATGAGTGTTACTGGCACCCATAGATGGTCAGTCCATAGCCAGTATATTTTATTTCCTTGACCATGAAATGGAATACTAAGCACTAACAGAAGCATTGAGAGGTACAACAGGTTACTTTTCATATGATATGATGAGTTAAAAACTTACTTGCAAGGTCCCCATTGGAGGTGGATGAATGAAAAAAGTAGGGGTTGAAAAAGGGTTGATTTGTTAAAAAAGTCCTTTGGAAATCAATCAGGATTTCAATTCACGTCGACTTTTGATATTCAGTTTGCGATATATCTGATTAATATGCGATTTCAGAGTGCTTTGCTCTATGAATAGCTCGCTCATGATTTCTTTATTGGACCTTCCTTCTATGATTAGGTCGTACACTTGTCTTTGTCGATCTGTGAGGACTTCCATGAAGTGATCTTCATTTTCAATGCTGGAGAATGCCTTAATCTGATGAGATAGATGGGAGATTTCACGGGAGCTTAGGTGAAAATACAATCCGACTAATACCGAGCTAGACAACACCAAAAAGAAAATCAGGAGGGGATATTCGCCTAAAATGAAGTCAATTTCTCCATCATTTGATCTGATGGAAATGGCGACAGATGATAGAATCAGGGCGATTCCCAGTAAGTACCTGCGATATCCAAATGATATGTTTCTTAGTTTGACAAACACAATAGACCAGCCACTGTGAGGCTGCAGCAAATTTCCTGGCTAAAATTAGGACAACTGCCAACGACACGAAAATGCCTATAGGACCTACTGACCAAACTCCAGGGTCAAAAAAGTTCCGATCTCCTTTTCAAGTTCTCGGTAGTTTCCGGAAGAGACTTGATTAAAAAAGAATGGAAACAGGAATATGGCCAACTCGGTCATGCCAAGTGTCATGAGCAAGCCACCCATAACTGAAGGTGGTGAAGAGGAAAGTGAAACCTCGTTTCCATGGACTGACAATTCTGCGCCGACTAATCTGGATTTCCTAATGAGGATGCTATTGTTATCCAGGCCGAAAGTTTTTACTGTATAGTGCTCTGAGAATCGCGACTTCAAAACTTCAGCCAATTCTTTGATTGTGGGTAGTTCTTTTGAAAGAGCGATTCTCATGGATTTTGTCAGTTAGTGTTGATGGACTTTACGGCAACAGGAGCATAAGGTTCTAAAAGCCTTTTGGTCGATGAGTGTGTGGGAAAAGAGTTTTTTGGTACGTGTAAGGACAATACTTATTAAACGGGTGTACCTATTCCAATTTCTTTTTTACGGCACAAGGATTGCCAAATGCTAAGACATCATTCGGAATATCCTTCGTCACCACGCTCCCGGCACCTATGGTTGTATTGTCTCCAATCGTCACCCCTGGAAAGATCACAGAATTACCCCCGATCCAAACATTGTTTCCGATTTTGACTGGTTTGCTAGAGGTAAGATAGCGTGACTGATCACCTTCGATGATGATCCGTTCAGAAGCCTTTAGGGGATGATCGGCTGTGTAGATTTGAACATACGGGGCAATCAGGCCATTGCTACCGATGCTGATTTTGTTATTGTCCAAAAACATACAATTGGTATTGATGAAGGTGTTTTTACCAATGGAGATATTCTTGCCATAATCGCAGAAGAACGGCGCTTCTATCCAAACACCCTCCCCTTTGAAATCAAAGAGCTCAGTTAAGATTCGCTCTCGTTCACTGGAGAGTTCAGAATCGAGGTTGTTGTATGCTTTCAGGAGATTTCTTGCATTATGGTACATACTGATCAATTCCGGATCTCTGGAATTGTAGTAATCACCATTTAGCATTTTCTCTTTTTCGGTCATAAGCTGAGTCTAAGCGTGAGCCGTAATATGTGAGGTTTTATCTTGTTACGCTGCATAGTAATTTAAAGTGAAAAGGTTGAAAGTTGAGTGATGGGGTGATGATATCTAAGGAGGGCTCTGCCAAGCGTTCCATGCTTGGCGATAGGCCTCATCAGACAGCTACTCAGACGCACCTAGGTGTCGGTCAAAGTATTCGATCATCTTGCCAAACAGGTAACGATCGTAATGCGGCTCACGGCTCCATCCATGCGTAGCCCCCGGAGCAAACGCAAAGTCAAAGTCCTTACCCTGTCTAATCAGCTCTTCGGCTAAGACGGCAGTCGTCTTGAATGGTACCACATGGTCCTGCATGCCGTGGATGAACAGGAGCTTATCCTCCAGATTCGCTGCATACTTCAGCGCCTTTCTTTCGAAGACCTCCGGGTGTGTCTGTGGTCTACGAACTATCGCAACATCGTCTGTACCGAAGAAGTAAGGGTCTACAGCCGCTGCTGCCGCAACACCCACTTGGAACAAGCCTGGCTTCATCAATAATGAATAAACAGATAGCGTGCCACCATAGCTACTACCCCAAATGCCGATGCGATCAGGATCTACATAATCCAGTGACTCCATATAGTTAACGGCACTCGCATAATCTTCAACGTCCTGGTCGGCAAAGCCCAGTAAGAACTCTTCACGAAATGCCCGGCCATAACCATTACTGCCTCGTGAATCCACCTGTACAACAATGTATCCCTTCTTGACTAAAAGCTGTTGTACGAGGCTGTAGTTACCTGCCCACCGGTTCCTGGCTGTATTCGAATAGACTGGTCCAAATATCACAGGATACTTCTTGCCGAGCTCCATGTTGTTAGGTTTCAGGATCCGGGCATGTAGCGTGTAGTCATCCACAATACTGGGGAAACTAACGTATTCTGCAGCTGCCCAGGTTCTATTTGTGAAGGCAGGTAATGGCGAGTGGGTTACTCGTGTGGCGTCACCACCCTCGCTGCTTACTACATAAAGCTCAGGCGGTGATGGGTCGTTGCTGTGCATGAACACCAGGTTCCGGCCATCCGGCGAGGGGTAGCCAACGTTCCGACCGGCAATGCGTGTCACTTGCACGGGATCGCCGCCAGATATTTTCAGACGATACACGTGCTGTTCGTACGGGTTCACTCCGTTTCCTACATAAAACAGTGCATCACCTGCAATCCTTGGGGTGGACAGTACATCGTAGGAGGGGTCAGTAAGGAGCTTTGGACGATTCTTCTTAGAAGATGGTGAGCTATCAATCATATAAAGACCGTAGCGATCCCCCATGTCACTTAAGAAAACGATTTGCTTTCCATCCTGATGCCAGGTAGATCCAAAGGAGGTGTACATACGGCTTTCACGAACACCTCTCCAAATCTCGAGCATTTGGCTCTCTCCGGGTGCAACTACGAATAACTTACGTTCAACTGCTGTATCGGATGCGATATCAATAAGCAGCGTACCGTCCGGAGACCAATTGAAGTCGATGACCTGGTTGGACTGTGGGTCTGGTAAATCGAGATACGTAATATTTCCGGTTGTTATATCAAGTAGACCAACCCTACGAATCTCGTTAGGGTCGCCGGGGTAACCTCTTCGAACTTCATTAGGATTGGTTTCGGCTGCGAGGTAATTAGGGAATGGCACCTTTCGCATCTCGCGTCGGTCAACGATGTGTAACGCGATGGTCTTGCCATCCGGGGACCACTTGTACGTTGGACCACTCCAGATTCCTGGACCGATTTCACGTTCCGCTCGGCTGTAGCGCCCCTTCGATAAGCTCGATAGACCGGCAATGCTAATCTCTGTGAGCTGGCGATTTTTTTTGGAAGGTAAGTCAGCAAGCCACAGGTCGCCATCCGCTAAATACGCTGCTTTGTTGCCACTGGGTGATATCGACAGGTTGTGAGCACCTGCCTCGACAGACATCAACTGGAGGTCATCTTCTTGGCTCAATGATGTCTGCCACAAGTCGTTGCCTCGTAGGCTGATTATGGTATTCTCGTCGGTCCAGATAATATCGCGTACTGAGACAGATGTCGTATTGGAAACGAGCTGCACTTCCTTCCCATCACTTGTGGATATCCAGAGCCCGCGCCCGGGATTTGAGGGTTCACTCCAGGCAAAAGCGAAGTGCTTGCTGTTTGGTGCCCACACTGGTTGGGAAGGGGTTGTCCCCGTTATTTTTGGTGTTGCGAATAGGTCATTAAGTGTTAGCTCACTTTCCTGTGCTGTGACTGTCGCGGACATAGTCATCAGTAAGCCTACGACTACCCATGTTTGCCTAAAAGAGATCTTTTGCATGTGTCTGCTTTAGTAACCGTCTGGTAAAATAAGGTCATACTATTCAATTAGTGTGTTCGCCTTTGAAAAGTGAGCTCTTTGAGGGTCTTTCATATTGTTTTGGTGACCTCTTCTCTGATTTATAATGCCATTGGGGATTGAGTCTAGATTAGGGAGTGCGTATGCACGGAGAATGTAGAAGCGTAGCGTATGCGGAACGTCTGAATCACCAACGAACTGCTATTGGGCGTATGTCCGCAGCTAGTGAATAGCACGAATGTAGTGAAATCTGCCGAAGCTCACAACGGTTCAGAATAGCACTGCGTTCAGAAAGTGGAAAAATCCAGCGAGCAGCACTCACAGAAAGCACTGAACTTTCTCAGCGGCTGATTCATGGTGATGTGCGCACTGAAGCCAGCAAAGAGGCAATTGGCGCATTCGTGCTAGCGTCTGTTATCATTTGATTTTTTTGATCTCTTTTCCTGTTAGCAGATATTTATCCTGCTCCCAAGATCTTACCAACTTTTCAAGTTCTTGGTAAGCATTAGGAGTATACTTTTCTCTTACTCCTAGTATATAGTTTTCAAAGTTTTTAAAATAAAAGGGTATTGCGAAACCTAAAGAATTAAGAATGGTTTCTTCATCTGCGTACCTATTTTTAATTGCAATTGCTATTACCTCAGATCTATTTAAAAGTAGTTTAACCCCCTTGTGAAGGTTCTTATCTTTTTCTATTGACTCGAAGTGCTCTTTTGGAGCTATAGAGTCCAATGAAATATTTTTTTCAAGGTAGATTCTCAAATCAGAAGAATCAAGTGAAGTTAAATCATCTATAAACTTAAAGCTGACATCCATCATCTTTAGTTTTGTATTTTCTCTTAGAGATATTCCTACAAAGTAAGCAGAATAAATAGCTGCTCCCCCTCCGATAAGTCCACTAGCGAATTTTAGTATTTCTCTTAATTCAGGATAGTAGTAAAAAGTGACAATTAATGATACCATTGACATAATCAATGAGATGCCGATTGTAAGTTTTATGCGAAGATTTAATTCTGCGAGACTTCCGTAGTTCATCGGTAAGGGTAGATAAATGATAATGCGCAGCAGGTATAGCCCGTTACGCTGCGTAGCAATTTAAAGTGAAAAGGTTAAAAGTTGTACTGGTTGGAGATAATGGATTTTTGGATATGTTAATTAGAGGTTAGTACAACTTTTAAATTGAGGGAGCGGGGTAATCGGATACAATCGATTCGCTTTGCAGTAATGGGATATAGTGGTAGTTGGGATTCGGAGGTTCGGGTATTTGGGATTGGCGATATGCTACGCTGGGCGAATTGATTGCTGCTGCGCATTGGAGATTGAGTCTAGATCAGGGAGTGCGTATGCACGGAGGATGTAGAAGTGTAGCGTATGCGGAACGTCTGAATCTCCAACGGTCTGGTATAACCGTCAGTTACGGGTTTATATGCTTTAATTTTCTGTTTAATAAAGGCTTTAGCAATTCCGAGTGTGCTGACGATACTGTCAGTACGCCGTAATTGCGGTTATACATTGTTGGCAACTGGCTTTATTTTAAGGTATTACTCTTCTTACTAAATTCGATTGTATTTCTAGAAATTCAGATTTCTTTACTTTTTCTTCATAATTGTCAGTTATTCCTCTTTTAGTATAGGATTTGATTCCAAAACCATTTTTATATTCAAAATAGAAAGAGTTATCCTTGTCATAATGATAACTAGCTATTTGAGTTCTTTGACTTAAAACTAAAAACAGACTTATCAGAGCTGAAATAATTATAGAGAAAATTGCAAGAATCCATTCTTCTTTTCTGAAATTCAATGATTTTTTTTCACTTTTATTATTTACTTTTTTGTTACTCTTCTTAATAGAATAGTTGTTTAATTGTTCTGTTTTTCTAATTGTGTCAATATTATTTTTTTTAATCGAATCAATTTTTAAGATTTCAGATTTTACTTTAACTGTATCAATACCTTTTTCCGTTTGTAAAGTTTCCTTATCCACTTTTTCTATTTGGGAAAAGCAAAATAATGGTGATAATAAAAGTATGATAAATAGGTTTTTCATTTTTTTGCTTGTTGCCAATGCGCAGCAGGTATATCCCGTTACGCTGCGTAGCAATTTAAAGTGAAAAGGTTAAAAGTTGTACTGGGAGTGATGTTGGGTTTTGTGGGTTTGTGAAGGAGTGAGTTAAAAAAATAGGGGCTACATGAAGCCCCTACCTGTACACCCGGAAGGAGTCGAACCCTCAACCTCTGGAGCCGAAATCCAGAAAATACCATTTTCAATTTTTTAACTATCTGATAATCAGTGTAGTGATTTTTTGAAATACGGGGTATAAAAGGTTAAAAACCGTGCGATTTTCTGTGCGATTTTTATTGCTAAAACTTACGCAATGGTAATTCTGAAAATTGTAATATTCAAACAATTGAGTTCAATGCTATGATAATTAAGTCTTTTTGAGCCGAGGAGCGAGCGACGAAGATTTTAGCATCCTTTTTATCATTTCTGTTGTAGATCTTGATTTGCCACTCATTAGGTTCAATTTTCTGAACGGCTATGTCATGATCTTCATCGCCGGTTATTATAATTGATTTCATTTTAACTGATTGCTGCTATGTGTTACGATGTTTCTTATATGACCAGGAAGGCTGAAAAGTATGCTGAAAGATATGGTGATACTGATCAATGGGAAAGAATGCAGCAGCTTACGATACCGACATTCCACGTTTCTGGTTTTAAGGAACCGGATGTTCCGGTGATTTATAATGACGGCAGTTTGAGGACCTTGATTTGGCATCCTTTTGCTATTAGGAAGGGGTACAATTCACTTAATGCTCGTGATGATAAATTAATGACTTCGAACTTTTGGAAAGAGGATTTTCAAGAGAGAAGATGCCTTGTAATCATTGATGGGTTTTTCGATTGGCATGATCATAAAGGCGTGAAGTATCCTTTTTATGTGAAGATGAAAAGTGAGGAACCATTTACTATTGGCGCAATCTTCCGCACCAGCAAAATATCAGGTGAGGTGCGGGAAACAGTAACGTTGGTTACCACACGCGCCAACAAGGAGATGGCGTGGATTCATAATGAACCTGCTTACAGTCCTGAATCTAGGATGATGCTTGTAATTGAAAAGGAGGATACTGAGGAATGGCTTCAAGGCAATGCCGAGGAGATCATGAATAAAGGCATGATTAAGCCAATACCAGACGACATCCTGGAGTATCATCCATGCACTCCAATAAGGTCAAATAAGAAATTAGGTCGAGTCTACCCCGGAAATGTTCCTGAGGTAAGGGAGGAGTTTGATTACTCTGTGGAGGGAAATGATCTAAACCTGTTCCAATAACAATGGATTCGGAACAAAAAAGCAAAGGGTTGATTGGTGTATCGATAGTGATGATCGCCTTGACCTTTTTCAATATTGAGATCAATACTATCAGTGAATAGAATAGCAGGCTTACCGATATGAATTGATATATTGCGTTACATGAAACTTAATCTATTATTCGTGGCGATCTTGATAGTGGCAAATCATTTTGCTGCTGCAACAGCCAATGGCAACCACGGTGCTGACGATAATGGTGACACCGGGCCGGAAAGTACATTAGCTTTGGACCAAACAGGTAATAGTGGCACTATACCTCAGTCGGTAGGTAATAATAGTGGAGATGTCAGCGGCGGCGGTGGTATAGATTCGAATGGACCGGATCGATCAATTGGCGAGATGTTCTACAAATGGCGTAATGAGATTTCTGGATTGTTGTTGATAGTCTTGTTTTATTTACTTTTTCAGAAGTTGAAAGCTAGGTAATAAATAAGCTGAAATCAATTAGTCTATGAAATGTCTTTAAAGCTTTTT
>CAZZHO010000167.1:0-5071 GCA_964653795.1 uncultured Roseivirgaceae bacterium
GGTTCTGTGGTGACACTAAATGAAGGGGCCAGCCTGGAATTTTCAGGAGATAAGAAGAAAAGAAATGTGAGCTTGACAGGGGAGGCTTACTTTGAGGTAGCTCGAGATGAAGAGCGAGAATTTTTAATTGCCTCTTCCGGCGCGCTAATCCGTGTGTTAGGGACCAAGTTCTTCGTCAATAAACCAAATCCAAATATTTTGGAGGTTGTTGTTACCGAAGGCCAGGTGCTGGTTTCCTATCAGGATGTTCATAAAGTGCTTTCTGCTTCGGAGATGATTCGGATCGATCTTGAAAAGTCTGAAGCCTTGGATCTTGATGATGGAAACACAGGGCTCTCCACTTTCTGGAAAACACGTAAACTCACGTTCCGTGATACTCCGCTTTCGGAGGCGGTCAGGGTGTTAAGTGAGGCTTACGGACAGACAGTAGAATTGGAGGGAGCTCAAGATAATTGTCGACTTTCTGTAGAGTTTGAAGATGAGGATTTTGGGAATGTCCTCGAAGTTATTTCCAGCACACTGGGTATGGAAGTGCTAGAAGACCAGGGAGTTACCACACTTAGGGGAAATGGCTGTGAATAAGGTCATACTTACACTCTTTCTTTCGTACATACTTACCCTCTCACCGCTAGTTGCGCAGGAAAAGAAGGAACTTATTACCATATCTTTTGAAGGTTTGAAGATGCAAGAATCGCTAACGCTTCTTGATCAAGCAACAGAGAGGAGGCTTTCCTTTAATCCTCAGATTCTACCCGATAGGATAGTCACTGCGGATTTCCAAGAGGCTTCTCTGGAGACCATTTTGAAGGAGATCCTTGGCTGCGATTATGACCTGAAACTCTTAGGCGAATACGTCATTATTCTCAAAAAAAAAGTTGAGCAGAAAGTAAAAAATACCTTCAAGTTGGAAGGCGGTATTCAGGATGCGGAAACAGGAGAGGAATTGAAAGATGTCTCGATCTATGAGGTAAATACCCTTCGATCGACCATTTCGGATCAGTACGGGAACTTCAAGTTGAAGGCCAGAACCATCGATTTGGCCGCTTTTGCCATCAGCAAGGAAAACTATGCGGACACGATTATCTACTTGAGTAGAGTGGATACTTTCAAGGGTACGATCAAGCTCAGAAAGGGTAGTAAAACAAATACTCTGAAAGTGTTTAGAGAGCAGGCTACGAACTTATCAAAGGGACTAGTTAATTTCTTTACCTCAGATAAGAATCAATTAGTAGCACGGAATGTGACTTTAGTAGACAAAAGGTCCATTCAGCTTTCAGTAGTTCCGACCATTGGGACTAATCTGCAGCTAGGAAGCCAAATCACCAATAATGTTTCTATCAACATGATAGCGGGTTATGCTTACGGTGTAAAAGGCCTGGAGATCGGTGGCGTCTACAATATAGACAGGGAAGAGGTCCGTGGTTTCCAAGCAGCAGGTTTTGGAAATACTGTAGGAGGAGATGTCAAAGGTGTCCAGATTGGAGGTGCCATCAATACTACCCAGGATTATGTGAAAGGTATCCAAATTGCAGGGGTCGTAAATGTTGCTTCTGATAGCCTGAGAGGATTACAGTTATCAGGTGCTGTGAACAAAACAAAGCAATTGAGAGGACTGCAAATAGGGGGTGTGAGTAATCATACCCGGAATATGACAGGGCTGACCATAGCAGGTGCGGCTAACACAGCTAGAGACCTCAATGGAGTGCAAATTTCAGGTTTCCTCAATACCGCGAAAAGAGTCAAAGGAGTCCAGTTGGGGGTAGTCAATATTGCAGATTCTGTACAAGCAGGGATCCAGCTAGGTATTTTGAACTTTGCCAAAAATGGATTCTTATCACCTACGGTATATTCAGATGAGGTAGTGCCACTAAATGTGGCTTTTCGTACGGGCATGAAGTATTTCTATACCATTCTCTCTGCTGGTATTCAACCAAATGAATATTGGTCCTACGGGATGGGCTTTGGCTCCAAGCTATTTACAGGAAACAAGCGGAAATTCTTTCTAAACCCGGAATTGGAGAATTTGAATCTTGTCGAATTCGATGGGGAGGATGCCTTCGCCATGCGATTAAGATTCCAACTGAAATTTGGGTATCAGGTATTTAAAAGGCTTGCTGTCATAACCGGACCTTCTTTGAACTTCTTCCTGACCAGTAACCTGGATGAGTCCGGTAATCCAGTATTGGATATTGCTGTGAATCCATTCTATTCACGCAGAGGTTCCACTTTCCAGCAAATGTGGATTGGCTATACTGTAGGACTAGGATTTTAAAAAAAATCGAAAAAAGTTCGAATCCCTTGTCGGGGTAAAGTGTCTTTTAGGCTACTCAGATTCAAAAGACACTAAAATGAAAACTCAAAGTAAGAAATTAAGATTACTCACACTTTTGGTCTGTGTGCTGCTTTTTGGATCTTCCTACGCGCAACAGATGACCCAAAACATTAGAGGCCGGATCCTGGATCAGGATTCTAAGTCCCCTCTGATAGGGGCTACGGTATTGATAGTCGGTTCCGATCCTGTAAAAGGAAGTGTTACCGATATAGATGGCAATTTCAAAATTACAGATGTTCCCGTGGGTCGGGTTACACTCAAAGTATCCTTTATTGGCTATGAAGAAAGAGTGATCCCCAACATCCTTTTGAGTTCTAGCAAGGAATTCATCATGGACATAGAACTTGAAGAGTCTTTCGAAAGTCTCGAGGAGTTAGTCATCACAGCCAAGCAAGACAAATCGGAAGTTCTAAACGAGATGTCCCTTGTTAGCTCAAGATCTTTTTCTGTGGAGGAAACCAAAAGATTCGCCGGCTCTTTCAATGATCCTGCCAGGTTAGCATCTGCATTTGCAGGTGTTACTAACAATGCTGAAGGTAATAATGATATCATCGTAAGAGGTAATTCTTCAAAAGGCATACTCTGGAGATTGGAAGGAATAGAGATTCCCAACCCCAATCACTTTGCTAATGAAGGATCAACAGGAGGGCCCATCAATGCCCTGAGTAGCAATATGCTCAGTGACTCTGACTTTATGAGTGGAGCTTTCGCGCCCGAATATGGCAATGCCCTGTCGGGAGTATTCGATATGCGACTAAAAAGAGGGAATAATGAGCAGCGGGAATACACGGCTGGCTTAAGCACGCTTGGAGTAGATTTTGCAGCTGAAGGCGCAATGGGCAACGGAGGCGGCTCATTCATCGGTAACTATCGATATTCAACCCTTGACCTATTGGATAGAGCTGGAGTAGTCGATTTTGGAGGTGTGCCCAGATATCAGGATTTGACCTACAACATCTACCTGCCCGTGAACAAGAAGCATTACATCTCATTCTTCGGCTTGGGAGGATTGAGCTCCATCACTGCTTCAGAAGAGGATGAGGATACCGGGGAGAATATTGATCAGGTGGAGTTTGGCAACACCATGGGGACAACTGGTTTGATACACAACTTCCTCATCAACAATGATAGCTATTTGAAGTCCTTCGTTTCCGCTTCCATCGCCACCTTAGATGGCGTAGTTGAGCAGCCAACAGAAGAGAACAACGATGAATTTTTTGAAGTATTCAATGGAGACTACAGTAAGACCTACTACCGAGTTGGATCTACATATGGACTAAAGTTTAATGCCCGAAGTAAAATAGAGACTGGCTTTATCTACAATCGCATCCAGTTTTCAGTAGACCAGAATTCCTGGAATTTTGAACAAGATTTCCTGGAGAATGAGTTGAGTGATGAAGGAGGCACCAACAGGATTCAGGCCTTTGCGACATGGAAGTTCAGGATCACAGAAGATCTTACCATGACTAGCGGTGCTCATTTGAATGGGTTGACATTGAATAATTCTTATTCTTTTGAACCTCGAGTCGCGATGAAATGGGACTTTTTGGAAGGGAAGGCGATCACTTTCGGTGCAGGCATTCATAGCAAAATGGAAACACCGTCGGTATATCTGTGGAAATTCATCGATGAGGATGGAAATGTCTCTCAGCCAAATGAAAACCTGGCCATGACGAAGGCGGCTCACCTGGTGCTAGGTTACAATCAAAAGCTAGGACCCAATACTTTCTTTAAAACGGAAGTGTATTATCAACATCTCTATGATGTGCCGGTGGAGAATATTCCCGATGGGACTTACTCACTTTCCAATGCGACCGATCAATATGATCCAAGGGTATTGGTAAATGAAGGAACTGGTAGGAATTACGGGGTTGAATTGACTTTAGAGCAATACTTGCATAAAGGCTTTTACTATCTGGCATCCGCTTCAGTCTTCAACTCATTTTACACGCCGCTCGATGGAATTGAAAGAAAAACAGCTTTTGCGAATGACTACATCTTCAATTTCCTGGGAGGCAAAGAGTTTCCAATTGGCCAGCCGGAGAAGAATAGAGAGCTGTTTATAAATACAAAACTCACCTTTATGGGCGGACCAAGGTATACACCCATTGATTTAGATGCATCTATAGCTGCTGGTGAAACGGTAAGGACGGAAGACCAGCCCTTTTCTCAAAAAGCTGATAACCTGTTCATTCCTAATATATCCATTGGGACCAGGAGAAATAGACCAAAGTCTACCCATGAGTTTAAGATTGATATCCAAAATGTAGCCAACAATCAGGCCGTAGTGGAGGAGTATTATGTCGCTGCTACACAATCCATTAGCAGATCTTACCAGTTGGCCATGTTCCCAACTATTTCCTATTCCATCAATTTTTGATGGAATAGGTGTTGTTAGATCAGCAAAACAAAAAAAGACACCCCAAAAGAGGTGCCTCCGTTATCCTTCATATGATAACATGGGATGTCTATTTTCTGGTTCTGATTCTTAACGCAGCATACAATGGGCAAAAGTTGATAAAGCCTGTCACGATAAATATGCCAGCTACAACAGCCAGAATGGTCAACACTATACCACTCACTACACCGAAATACCAAAGGGCGATGATGGCTAATGCCACAATGATGCGGATCGTGCCATCTGTTTTGCTCATATTTTTAGTCATGATCTTCTTAATTTTTTAAGTAAAAGTCATGATCTGGCCTATCCTTTTCAGTGACCTTCGTCACATAAGGAAA
>CAZZHO010000167.1:5171-10297 GCA_964653795.1 uncultured Roseivirgaceae bacterium
GTCTTTACATACTTGCCTTCATCCAATATCACAGCTCCTGATTTGACTTCAGCTATCTGCGCTTTGTTAATAATAGCCTTTCTCAGGTCTTCTTCTTGAAAAAAGGCTAGTTGTCCTTCAAGTATGTCTCTTATGTCCATTTATTGATTGTAACTCAAGGAAATTAAGAAATTAGAGCCTTCTCACAATTTGAGAGAAAAGTCGTATTTCTCCAAACACTTTTTGTTCAGATATGTCTAACATTTACCAATTAAGAGTCAGGTAATCGTTATTGATAAAATTAATATCTGGATAATTTTAATAAATACTATTTATACCAATTTTACCTCTGAAGAAGAACATTCAAACAAGAAAAATACATGGACAACAATCACTCAAGTAATGGAGCCGCTAAGTGCCCATTTCATGGAGGCAACACCTCTACGGGTACTACCGACAAGCATTGGTGGCCCAACTCGCTGAACCTTGATATCCTGCATCAACATGATGCTAAAACTGATCCACTAGGAGAAGATTACGACTATAGAGAAGCGGTCAAAGACCTTGATTATGATGCGTTGAAAGCTGATATGCATGCTTTGATGACGGACAGCCAGGAGTGGTGGCCTGCAGATTGGGGACACTATGGTGGGTTTATGATCAGAATGGCGTGGCACGCAGCTGGTACTTACAGAATCGCAGACGGTAGAGGCGGTGCTGGTACTGGTAACCAGCGTTTTTCTCCATTGAACTCATGGCCTGACAACACTAGCTTGGATAAAGCAAGACGTCTTTTATGGCCAATAAAAAAGAAATATGGTAATAAAATAAGCTGGGCGGACTTGTTCATTCTTGCTGGAAATGCCGCTTATGAGACCATGGGACTAGAGATGTATGGCTTCTCTTATGGAAGACCTGATATCTGGCACCCGGAAAAAGATATTTACTGGGGTTCTGAAAAAGAAATGTTAGCTCCTAGTGAAGAGCGATATGAGAACCTCGATGATCCTTCTACTTTGGAGAATCCATTAGCAGCGGTACACATGGGATTGATCTATGTAAACCCGGAAGGTGTAAATGGAAACCCCGATCCTATCAAAACTGGAGCTCAAATCAGAGAAACATTCGCCAGAATGGCCATGAATGATGAGGAGACTGTGGCGCTGACCGCTGGTGGTCACACTGTGGGTAAAGCTCACGGTAATGGAGACGCTAGCAAACTAGGTCCGGATCCTGAGGCTGCTTTGATAGAAGATCAAGGTTTTGGATGGGCCAACAATCAGAATGGTGGAGTTGGAAGACACACCATCACAAGTGGTATAGAAGGTGCCTGGACGAGCGAGCCCACGAAGTGGGATAATGGATATTTCAAAATGTTGTTCGAGCATGAGTGGGAGCTGAAAAAGAGCCCTGCTGGTGCAAATCAGTGGATGCCAAAAGACATCAAAGAAGAAGATATGCCGGTAGACGTAGAAGATCCTTCTGTTAGAACGATGCCAATGATGACAGATGCTGACATGGCGATGAGAGAAGATCCTATCTACAGAGAGATCTCCTTGAGATTCAAAGACGACCAGGAATACTTTTCTAAAACTTTTGCAAAGGCTTGGTTCAAGTTGACGCACAGAGACATGGGGCCTAAGACGCGATATATCGGGCCTGAAGTACCTGCTGAAGATCTAATCTGGCAAGATCCGGTTCCAGCTGGAAATGCCAACTATGATGTGGAAGCGGTAAAAGCTAAAATTGCTGATAGCGGACTTTCTGTTGGTGAGTTGGTGTCTACCGCTTGGGATAGTGCCAGGACTTTTAGAGGTTCTGACATGAGAGGTGGAGCTAATGGAGCAAGAATCAGATTAGCACCTCAAAAAGATTGGGAAGGTAATGAGCCAGCAAGATTATCAAGTGTATTGGCTAAGCTAGAGCCAATTGCTGCTGAATTCAACGCGAGCATCGCTGATGTGATTGTGTTGGCTGGAAATGTTGGAGTTGAGCAAGCTGCGAAAGCTGCTGGTTTTGATGTTTCAGTTCCTTTCAATGCGGGTAGAGGCGATGCTTCAGAGGAGTGGACAGATGCTCATTCTTTCGCGCCGCTAGAGCCTGTAGCTGATGGTTTTAGAAACTACCAAAAGCAACACTTTGCGGTAGGAGCAGAAGAGATGATGTTGGATCACGCGCAATTGCTAGGACTTTCAGCTCACGAAATGACTGTACTAGTTGGTGGTATGAGAGTAATGGGTACCAATTTTGGTGGCACTAAGCATGGTGTATTCACACACAATGAAGGAGCTCTTACTACTGACTTCTTTGTCAATTTGACGGACATGGCCTACAAGTGGGAACCTACTGGAAGTAACACCTACGCTGGTAAGGACAGAAAAACAGGAGATATAGCTTTCACAGCTACCAGAGCAGATCTTGTTTTTGGCTCCAACTCAATTCTTAGAGCTTATGCTGAGTTGTATGCTCAAGATGACAACAAAGAGAAGTTTGTTCATGATTTCATCGCTGCATGGAATAAGGTGATGAACGCTGATAGATTCGATTTGAACTAATTCAAATAAGCACATAGATAGAAAAGGTCTCCTCTTAGGGAGGCCTTTTTTTATGGCCTATTTCCTCTGCCTCCGCAAAAACCACTCATAGAGGAGTGGAGATCGATACGTCTTGTTCCATGCGTCGTGACTATCACTATTAAATGTGGTGAAAATCCGATCAGAAGATAGAATATTGGAATCATTTGGGAAATCGGTGGTCGTCGTAAACTCCAGGTTCATTTCCTCCTTGAAATAGTTGGATGCATTTACCGCATAATCATAGGTGACCTGAGGATCGCCATCGTTATGGAAGAGCCATATGGGTAAATCTCTCAGCTTGTCGCAATTGCTTTTGCAGGATACCCTTCCTGCGATAGGAGCCACAGCAGCAAAGGTATTGGGGTACTTTTTCGCAAATCCCCAGCTACCATGTCCT
Source organism: uncultured Roseivirgaceae bacterium (assembly GCA_964653795.1). Taxonomy (GTDB): domain Bacteria; phylum Bacteroidota; class Bacteroidia; order Cytophagales; family Cyclobacteriaceae; genus JAWPMT01. Next base: position 8,124 of record CAZZHO010000167.1, read on the forward strand.
CCCATGCTAAGTCCTGTCAAATAAACTCTTTTCGGGTCACCTCCATATTTTGATACGATACCATTTATGAAGGTATTAAGTTCATCACTTTGATGGTACCATTGTCGCTTGGATTCGGGCATGATGCGCATATGGGGGTTGACGATGATGAAAGAATCTGCTACCACACTTACTTCCTTCCCCGCTGCTATGTCCATTTTGGCAAACTTCACGGGTCCATCATTATTCACACTCTCTGGGGAAGGATTAATCACCGCTCCTCCTTGTAAGAATAGAATAACGGGCCACTTTTTGGCAGGATCATAATTTCTGGGTAGATAAAGCCAGTAGGCGTCTAGGGCTTTACCATTGATCTCGATCATGACTTGTTCGCCGCCTGCTGGTTTGGTAGAGCAAGAGAAGGAGAGAGCTGCCAGGATAAAGCTCAGGAGTATAATGTTTTTAAGCATGAAATAAAGGTAGTGATTTTAGGAAGTTGTAGCCTTTTTCCACTCAATGGATACTAAGGTCATAACTATGATGATTTCACCCAAAAAATAGGCCAAACCAAGCCACGTCAATGAATCATAAATGGAAAAGATGACTGAAAGTGTGACAAGACAGTAAATGCTATTAGCAATGGCAATAAGCTTCAGGAAAACTCGCCAGTTCGTACCAATCATGAAGTAATTAATGAGCGAGTAAATGCAGAATATTAGTGCTACGGCGCTGAGTGGATAGAGTATCGTAGAGGGAATCCCGAAATAAGATTCAAACCTTGTGAGGACCATACCAAGCATCCCGGCAGTTACCAGAGCACCAACTCCATCGATAAGGAATAGCTGTCTGGGTGCCAAATTCATTATTTGCTATTGAGCAGTAATTGAATGGCGTAATTCAAGGTTTCGTCCTGGTTGCTGGTCTGTTGAACATATTCCGACGGAACAAATGTTTCTCTCGGTTGACCACTAACATGATAGAGTTTAGCAGTTGGAAGCTGGTAACCGAAGGATTGATTAGGAATAGAGAAACCATTCACCTCCCCAGCCAGTCTTGCCATTTCTGTTCCTACTACCTGACCTCTTTTCATACCATCAAATCCGATAGCTAACCCTTCTCCCATACTCCCGGTCCAGTGGCCAACCAGTACCACCACAGGTTTTTGATATTGCTTACCCCTTGGAGTAACATGTTCTACCCAGGACCTATCGACTACTGTTTCGCCATCCCATCTGGCCGGAAAGGCGTGCTTCTGATAAGGCTTCTCTTCATCGATAAATCGACTCATTATTCCCCTGGCAACATATGAGTTACCACCACTAGCAGTATTACGGAGATCAATGATGAGGCCTCTGGTATCCATTTGTTGGTTGAGGGCCTCGTCAAAGGCTTTGATCAATGTATTCTGACCAAGTGAATTGTTAATCCGGATGATACCTATGTTTTCTTGGGTATTTATAGAAAGTAACGATTGCTCATTTCTGAACTCGAATATGTCTAAATCTAATTCGGTAAGTCGTCCATTGGGTGTCTTGATCTGCAAAACTCTCGGTTCATTATATCTCCCAGCTAGTACTTTGTTTAGAATCCATTCCTTCACTTTGGGGTGAGTCTTGTCATGACACTGGGTAGGAAATTGAGCAATGATTTCGTTAATATCTACACCATTCAACTTCAGAATTTCAGCACCTGGAATGTCGGATCGTAGATTCACGATTTCAGAAACCCACGCATGCTGAATAATGGCTTTGTTTTCCTCAAAGGCAGCATATATTGGGGCATATAGACGGTAAGAGGAATTGATGTTGGTATTCAGCGAGACGTGATCGTCATACAATTCATCTAACAGATATTCGAAAAATAATATGACATCTTCCTGATTGCTTAAGCCCTCAATTTTCTGCTCATATGAACGATGGAGGCATTCCAGGTCCAGCGCTTTTTGATCGAGGTAAACATAGGAGCCGGAGATATTTTCAATTACGTCCCGCAAGTCGTCCAATACATTCTTCTTGTCAACTAGGGACTGGCCGTTCAATACAAAGGTTATAACAACAATGGCGCCACTGATTAGGAATGGTCTCTTCATGGTATAACAACAGAATGCAAACGCGAGGTGTTTTTGACAATGTTATTTACTAATTACAACAAAATAATTATATTCACGTACATATAATGTATATACATATAAATTG
>CAZZHO010000168.1:0-10185 GCA_964653795.1 uncultured Roseivirgaceae bacterium
AGATGACTGCTGATCAGTTGAAAGATATGAAGGCCCGCGTTAACGCCTTGAGGGGGTACCTTTGACTATGATCGTAAGAAAAAGGAGCTTGAGGAAGAGGAGCTCGTAACCGCACAACCAGACTTTTGGAATGATCCTGAAAACGCGGAGAAAGTGTTGCAGGGTATTCGTGCAAAGAAGGCATGGACCACCAGCTTTGAAGAGCTCGAAACAGGTCTGGGAGATGTCGAGACACTACAGGAATTTGCAGAGCTAGACGAAGCTTCACCTGAGGAGGTTGAAGTGGAGTACGTGCGGGTGATGAAGCTGCTTGAAGAGCTTGAGCTGAAAAAGATGTTGGCTGGTGAAGAAGACCAACTCTCGGCTATGCTGCAAATTACTCCAGGTGCCGGTGGAACGGAGAGTAATGACTGGGCAGGGATCCTCATGCGGATGTACATCATGTGGGGCGAGGCAAATGGCTACAAGGTGCGTGAGGTGGACTTCCAAGCTGGAGATGTAGCCGGTGTGAAGTCGGTTACTTTGGAATTTGAGGGTCCATTGGCTTATGGCTACCTAAAATCGGAAAACGGCGTGCATAGATTGGTAAGAATCTCTCCATTCGACAGTGGAGGTAGAAGACATACTTCTTTTGCTTCAGTGTATGTATATCCGGTAGTTGACAACACTATCGAGATAGATATCAATCCGAATGATGTAGAAATGCATACTTCCCGTTCGGGAGGAGCTGGAGGTCAGAATGTCAACAAGGTAGAGACCAAAGTTCAATTGACGCATAAGCCCACAGGTATCGTGGTAGTATGTCAGATCGAGCGATCACAACTTGCAAACAGGGAAAGAGCCATGCAAATGCTAAAGTCGCAGTTGTATCAAATGGAGCTGGAGAAGCGAAATGCTGAGCGGGATAAGGTGGAAGCTGGTAAGATGAAAATTGATTTTGGTTCGCAGATCAGGAACTATGTGCTGCACCCTTATAAGTTGGTAAAAGACGCTCGAACCGGATTCGAAAGAACGGATGTGCAGAACGTATTGGATGGTGATATTGGTGATTTTATAAAATCGGTATTGCTACAAGCACAAGAAACAACAGACTAACCTGAGACCTATAGTTTGAGACGGTTTGAGCCCTTGGATGTATTTAGAGGCATGACCATGGCCCTGATGATAGTGGTGAATACACCTGGAAGCTGGTCTCATGTGTATGCTCCCTTCTTACATGCTCCCTGGCACGGATTTACCCCGACGGATTTAGTCTTTCCATCTTTTTTGTTTGCTGTAGGCAACTCAATGGCTTTTGTTAGCTCCAAATGGCAAGAGAGATCCAGGTCCCAGGTAATTTTAACAGGGCTCAAAAGAGGATTACTCATTTTTCTGGCTGGTTATCTTCTGTATTGGTTTCCATTTTTTAGGCCAAATGCTGAAGGTGTTTGGGTTTTTAAGTCCATTCATTCTACGAGGGTGTTTGGCGTGCTCCAGCGAATAGGATTTGCTTATATCCTGACTATTGTTCTTGTCCAATTTGTCAGAAGGCAGCAATTGGTCCTGGCGAGTATTGGGGTTTTGATTTCTTATTGGATCATAATGTCATTTTTGGGTGATTATTCAATGGAGAATAACGCAGCCAGGACATTGGACTTATGGTTGCTTGGTGAAGGTCACCTGTATAGAGGAGAGGGTATCCCTTTTGATCCGGAGGGCATCCTTAGCACAATCCCGGCTGTAGTCAATATTGTCATTGGGTATTTGATTGGATTGTTTATTCGTGATAAGGGATCAACATATGAAATGCTCTCCAAGCTGTTATTGATCGGTTGCTTACTCATTTTATCCGGATATATCTGGCATTGGGGATTTCCAATCAATAAGAAAATCTGGACAAGTTCCTATGTATTACTAACAGGTGGGCTGAATGTGGTGATCCTTGGGGGAATTATATATCTGATGGAGTTTTCGGATAAGAATTGGAGATTTGGCCCATTCAAGACTTATGGGAAAAATCCATTGTTCATTTTCCTGCTTTCAGGGATAGTAGTTAAGATGATGTTCTTGCTAAAGGTCAATGGGAAAACACTGTATGGGCTTTTGTATCAGTATGGCTTTCAATGGATGGGTGATAAGCTGGGTTCACTAGCTTTTGCTCTTTTCTTCGCACTATTGTTTTATTTGGTGTCACTGCTTTTAGAGCGGAAAAACATAATCATCAAACTCTAGTCTTACTCTAACCTCATTAGCTTAATATGACTTGAGGTTTAGATCTTACTGGGCTATGGCATATTGATTGACGAATAGACTAGATTCGCCAAGTGTCTAAATACTCCAAGAATTTTTGGCTTCTCTGCTTTAGTTCTTTCCTCTTTTTTACTTCTATCACCATGGTATTGGCGGAATTGCCAGAATACCTCAGTTCTCTGGGTGGTGAAGAATATCTAGGATTGATTATTGCGCTGGCTACTCTCTCTGCCGGTATTTCACGGCCATTTAGTGGAAAGTTAACCGATCAGTGGGGCAGAATTCCGGTCATGATCTTCGGTTCTACTGTGGGTATGATCGTTTGCTTTCTTTATCCTGCGCTTACCTCTGTCTATGGTTTTTTGACATTGCGTTTTCTTCATGGATTTGCAACTGGCTTTAAGCCTACCGGAACCTATGCTTATGTCTCTGACATATCCAGTCCGGAAAATAGAGGTGAGGCCATGGGATTGGCTAGCTTTTTTGGGTCAACAGGAATGGCGATGGGCCCATCGATGGGTTCGGTGATCTTCCTTTCGTACGGGATCGAAGTGCTTTTTTATGTGAGTGGCGCAGCGTCCATTCTTTCCATTCTGATCCTTGCCGGGATGAAAGAAACCGTAAAAGATCGAAAGCCATTTCACCTCAGGATGCTGAAAGTGGGCAAAGATGAAATTTTCGAGTCTACGGTGATACCTGCTTCTATTGTGATGTTGCTTTCTATGGTGGCATTTGGGACTCTGCTGACGCTCTCTCCGGACTTCAGTAAGTACCTTGGGATAGAGAATAAAGGTCTTTTCTTCACTTTCTACACTGGAGCCTCCATGGTGTCCCGCATAATAGGAGGGAAGTTGTCAGATCGGTTGGGGAGGGAGAAAGTCTTGAAGGTAAGCACCTTGATCATATTTGGATCGATGGTGTTTTTAGGATTTGCTCAGGATCCAGTTTGGTTGTTTGGCGGTGCGATGATTTATGGAGTCGGTAATGGACTTACCAACCCGACGCTGTTTGCTTGGGGAATTGACCTTTGTCCTGAAAAATATCGAGGAAGAGGTGTGGCAACACTTTATATTTTTCTGGAATTAGGTATAGGCAGCGGCTCTTTGTTTTCCGGCTGGGCTTTCCAACAAGACCCGAGTCGATTTCCTTACATTTTTGCAGTATCAGGATTCCTATCTCTACTAGGTTTCCTTTATCTTATGACTTATAAGAAGAAGCGGTAGTCTCCATAGTTGCCGTTTTGGTGTTATTGATTCAATACTTTAGATAAGAAAATTGAAGCCTCAGATTCTCTTAGTTCTTTATTTGCTGGCAGGTGCTGCTAATGTGATTGGTCACTTTTTAGGTCTGGAAGAAGTGACTAGATATTCAAAGCCACTACTGATGCCATTGCTGATGTTCTATGTCTATGAGTCAGCTAGAGGCAAGGTGCTATTGACCATTTTATTGCTTTGTTTGGCCTTGATTTTCAGTTGGGGAGGAGATATCGCTTTGTTGTATTCAGGTCAAGGCTTTTTTGTATTGGGGCTGGGTCTATTTCTGCTGGCACATGTGTTGTACACCTTTCTGTTTCTGAAAGGCATTGATTTTAAGATTGAGGTATCAATAGTGCGGATTGTGGCCGTGGTGGTTTTCGCCCTGGCGTATCTCTATTTTCTCAGCCCAGGTACAGGGGATATGACCATCCCAGTCATTTTGTATACCATAGTGATATCGGGTATGGCCGCAGTGGCTTTATTGAGAGCAGGACGTGTGACGGAAAGAAGTTATAAGCTGGTGGTGGTAGGTAGTATTTGCTTCTTAGCTTCTGACGCTATGATTGGCTATTCAAAATTTGTATCCAACTTCTTTTGCAGCGAGTGCCTGATTATGGTCACTTATATCGCGGCACAATACTTTATAGCTGAAGGCCTTTTGGATCAGAATAGGCATCAATCCGCATAGCGGAAATCGACATTTCCCAGTGAAACATCCACCTTGAATGTCAGTAGATTTTCGGCATCGGCCTCGTAGGATCGATTGATGAACACATTTTTCTCTACTTCTTCAAAATCTTTCATCATTCTAAGTGCTCTAAAAGGAGAGTCTTTCAAATAGATAATGACTGGAGCTTCTTTGGGTAGCAATACCCTCAATTTGCCTAGACCGACATTACACTGCACTTCGCAGCTGGTGGTCACAGGGTGGCTAAAGTCCAAGATTGCTTTACCAAATCCAATTTCAGCTGATATAAACTTGGCTCTGGCATGATCAAGGTCGTTGGCGCTGAAGGAACCCATATCTACTTTCACCATGAAAGTATCCATCTCGCATAAGTTCGGCTTTTCCGCACTGTAGCTTACACTCACCTCCGCGCTGCCTGTCCTTATCTCCAAGTTTTTTACTTTGGCTCCGCTCAAATTGATATCGGATGTCCCTATCCCATAGTGCATGTTCAGGTTGTAAACCTTCTCATCACTCAGTAACACTTTCCAGTAGTTAGCATCATGCTCTGAAGGAGATGACCCTAGCATAGCAAAAGCCAATCCATCGCCCAAACCGGAGTTTCTAAATTCTTCCAGTCCAAGACTCACCTGGCAATTTCTTTTTAGGATTTTGGCATCGAAAGTAGGATTGATCTTGTCAAGATCAGGATTGCCATAGATTGTCAAAGGATTTTCAGAAGCTACCTGCCTCCACGAAGTATGGCCAGAAGTTGCTTCAAATTCAAAATTGACGGTATCGTACTGAGATACCTCGCTAAGAGAATAGAATTTTTTTAACTGTGCCACTGAAGTCGAAATCAGCCCACAGCCCATAGCAATCGTCAACGCCCACCTCAACATGAAACTGTATACGAATACATTTCTGACATGTTGCGAGAATAATGTATTCCTAGAAGAATTCTTTCATCTTTTCGAAGAAACTTTTTTCTCCTTTTGATGGGCTTGGTTCGAAGTTTTCTGAGCCTCGAAGAGACTCTAGTATGTTCTTTTCTTCTTTTGTTAGCTGCTTTGGCGTCCAAATATTGACGTGGATTAGTTGGTCTCCCTTTCCATACCCCTCCAGATCTTTCACTCCTTTTCCTCTTAACCGCAGGATTTTCCCACTTTGAGTTCCAGGCTCTATTTTGATCTTGACTTTCCCATCGATGGTCGGCACTTCTACTGAGGTACCTAGCACCGCATCAATGAAACTGAGGTAAAGCTCATAAATGACATTATTGCCCTCTCTTTTCAAAGTGTCGTCCTCTGCTTCCTCGATGACAATTAATAAATCTCCGGGTATGCCTCCTGCTACTTCGTTGCCTTTTCCAGACATGGATAGCTGCATGCCATCTGCAACGCCAGCAGGTATTTTGATACTGATTACTTCTTCTTCTCTCTTCAAACCGGAACTATCGACACCAGTACCTCGGCTATCGACAATCTGTCCTGTTCCGCCGCAGGTAGTACAGGTAGTAGTTGACATCATCTGACCAAGCATGGTATTCATTACTTTCTTGATCTGTCCGGTGCCCTGGCAAGTAGTACAGGTTTTGAAAGTCGTATTAGGATCGACCTTTAGTCTGTTGACTTTGATTTTCTTTTCAACACCATTGGCTACTTCCTCTAGTGTTAAGGAGAGTTTGATCCTGAGATTAGTCCCTTTTCGGGTCCTGCGACCACCGCGACCACCACCTCCAAAGAAGCTATCGAACGGGCTTCCGCCACCTCCGAAAATATCGCCAAATTGAGAGAAAATATCCTCCATATTCATGCCGCCGCCTCCGCCGAAGCCGCCAGCACCGCCCATCCCTTGATGGCCAAAGCGATCATAACGAGCTTTTTTCTCGCCGTTGCTCAGCACCTCGTAGGCCTCAGCAGCTTCCTTGAACTTTTCCTCTGCCTCAGAGTCTCCTGGATTTTTATCTGGGTGGAACTTTATGGCAATTTTTCGATAAGCCTTTTTTATCTCATCCGCGGATGCTGATTTATCGACTCCAAGTACGTCGTAATAATCTCTCTTTGACATTTTGTTCCTTTATTGATTTGCTCCAGTTACCACTTTCGCAAATCGGATTACTTTATCCCCTAGCTGATAACCTTTCTCCACTACATCTACAATCTTTCCAGCCAAATCTTCACTTGGTGCAGGTATCTGCGTAATAGCCTCATGAAACTCCTCATCAAAAGCATCGCCAGGACCAACTTCTATTTCTTTAAGACCTTTTTGATCGAGGGTCTTTCTGAATTTGTTGGAGATCAATTCCATTCCTTCTCTGGCAGCTTTGCTTTCTTCTCCTTCAAGAGATTTCATCGCACGCTCGAAATCATCTAAAACTGGAAGCAGATCTACAATCAGGTCTTTGTTCGCAGAGCTGATAAGATCAATTTTTTCCTTTGCAGTCCTTCTTCTGAAATTCTCAAATTCGGAATACAGTCTTAGGTATTTATCCTTAGCCTCTGATAACTCTGACTGAATATCGACCTCTTCTTCTGTAGACTCCTCCTTTTCTTCTTCAGAGGGGCTTTCCTCGGAAGTTTGCTCTTCAAATTCTTCCTGCACAGATTCTTCCTTTAACTCTTCGTTTTGATCTTTTACCTCTTGTTCCATTTCAGGTCATTATTTCGAAGAGCCTATACGACAATTATTTTGCCAAACAGGGCCTTGATGACATTATGTCATGATGTGATAGACTAACCCTATTTAAGGGTTTAACTTCTGCCAAAGTAGGTCTTTGAGTTCGGTGATTCCTTGTTGAGCGACACTGGAAATGAAAATGTATGGTATGTCTGGGAGCTCTTGCTTCATTTCATCGATCAGCTCTTCATCGAGCATGTCGGATTTCGAAATGGCGAGTATTCTATCCTTGTCCAAGAGCTCTGGATTGTGCTGACTTAGTTCATTGAGAAGGACTTTGTATTCTCTCTCAATATTATCGCTATCTGCAGGTATCAGAAATAGTAGAATACTATTCCGCTCAATGTGTCTTAAAAACCTTAAACCAAGCCCTTTACCTTCAGAAGCCCCTTCTATAATCCCCGGAATGTCAGCCATTACAAAGGATTTATAGTCTCTGTATTGCACTACGCCCAAGTTTGGTGTTAGGGTGGTAAATGCGTAATCGGCTATTTCTGGCTTAGCCGCAGAAACCACTGATAATAAGGTGGATTTGCCGGCATTTGGAAATCCTACAAGACCCACATCTGCTAATAGTTTTAGCTCTAGCGTAATGAGCTTTTCAATGCCCTCTTCTCCAGGTTGCGCTTCTCTTGGTGCTTGATTGGTTGATGTTTTGTAGTGACTATTTCCTTGACCACCCCTTCCTCCAGGCAGCAGGATTTTCTCCTCACCATCGAACATCACTTCTTCCAACAGTTCCCCGGTTTCATGATCTTTTGCAAGTGTGCCTATAGGAACTTCCAGTACAATGTCTTCACCAGATCTTCCAGATCTATTACCACCTTCTCCTGGTTTCCCATTTTCGGACCGAATATGCTTTCGGTACCTTAAATGAAGTAGTGTCCAGAGTTGGCTATTCCCTCGGAGAATTATATGACCGCCTCTGCCGCCATCACCGCCATCGGGACCGCCTTTTGGGACAAACTTTTCCCTTCGGAAATGCACCGAACCACCTCCGCCAGCACCCGATTGCATGTAGATGTTTACATGATCTATGAAGTTGGTTTCCATCGGCGGAAACTACTTGAAAGAAGAAATTACATTCTCAATGTGGTCAGATATTTCCTGAATAGATCCAACCCCATTTATGCCATGAAACTTGCCTTGTTCTTTGTAGAACGCGGCAACTGGTGCCGTCTCGTCTTTATATACCTGGATCCTTGTTTGGATTTTTTCTTCGTCCTGATCGTCGACTCGCCCTGATGTTTTGCCTCTTTCCAAAAGTCGCTTTTTCAGTTCCTCCTCTGGTACTTCAAGGCTCACCATACAAGATATATTTAGCTTGTGTGAGGCAAGCATTTTATCCAGCGCCTCAGCCTGATTTACAGTCCTGGGGAAACCATCGAAAATAAAGCCCTTTGAATCGAGATGGTCTTTTATTTTATCCTCAACCATGCCAATCACAACATCGTCAGGAACCAAATTTCCTTTATCCATATAGCTCTGGGCTAGTTTGCCCAGTTCTGTTCCCTCACCTAAGTGTTTTCTGAACAGATCACCAGTTGATAGGTGCACCAGATTGTGAGCTTTGATTAATATTTCGCTTTGAGTGCCTTTTCCCGCTCCCGGAGGCCCAAACAACACAATATTCAACATATCATTCAAATGAGGCCACAAATGTAAGCGAAAAGAGGGAAGGCTCTACCCTTATTCCATACGCAAACCTTCCGTAGGATTTGCTGTCGATACCTTGTTGATTTGGGTGCTAATGGTGAGCAAAATAGTCACTGCTATCATCAACACTGCCAATACAACTGGAAATACTGTCATAGGCATGTGATAAGTGTAGATGACACCCAATAAGATTTCTATTAGGAAATAACTTACCGGTGCACCAATGAATAGTGAGACTATTAAGTAGATCAAAAAATGTGAGCTGACCGCATTGGCAATGGCCCCCAGCCGCGCTCCTAGTACTTTTCTGATACTGAATTCTTTTCTTCTGCCAGCAACGTTCAAAGAAACCAACCCATATAAGCCGAAGCAAGAAAGAATCATTGCTATGATCGCCACTGTAATCATAATGGCCTTATGTCCATTGACATTCTGGAAGTATTCTGCATATAGCTGTTCCTGATAATCTCCTCGGAAAGGAAGTTCTGGATAAAGCTGTGACCAGGTGGATTCAACTTCTTCGAAGGTGTTGATGATGTTATTTTCATCTTGAACTCTTGCCACTAAATAACGAAAATCCTTGTCTACGACTCTTAGGAAAACAGATTCGATATCATTCCAGAAATTATAGTAATGAAAGTCTTTCATCACCCCTGCAATGGTATAGCTGGTGCTATCATATTTAAATGTCTTTCCGATGGGCTCCTCCCACTGCATTTTCTTGACGAACGTTTCGTTCACTAAGACGGCATTTTTATCGCTTTCATAGTTCTCTCGTAAGTTTCTACCACTCACCAATTCAAGATCCATCAAGTCCGCATAGTTGGCTTCTACATCCAATTTAAAAGCTTCAACTTTTCTGTCGGGAAATTGCAATATCACTGATCCTAGAAATGCGCCAAGATGGTTGCTCCCGCCCGATACTTCTGCAATATTAGGGTTGCCGGAAAGTTCGTTTTTCAAAGTTTCGTAGGTCGGGTCGTCGGCTAATCGGACATAGATCGTCTCTTCCTTGTTATATCCCCAGGGCCTCGAGTTTTGCCATTCAGTGTTCATAGTAAAGGCAATGCCACACACCACCGTAATCATTGCCAAAATGAATTGGAAGGTGAGGAATACCTTGGTGAGAAGATTTTTTTGACCGAACCTTAGTCTGCCTCTGAAGATGCTGACAGCCTGAAATTTTGATATATACAAAGCTGGGTACGCACCTGAAGCCAGTGCGGTGACAAGAAGTATGCCTATCAGATATAAGAAGAACTCTATTGTCAGAGCCTCAAGTCGGAATTCGATACCAAATAGATTACCTAGTCCTGGGAGGAAAAAGAGTTTAGCGATAAGAAAACCAGTACCGAGTGCTACCGCTGAAAGTAAAATATTCTCTGTGATGAACTGGATGATGAGCATTGCTCTATTGGCTCCCACCACCTTCCTTACACCGATTTCCTTCAATCTTTTGGTGGCAGAGGCCACGGCAATGTTGATATAATTAAGACAGGCAAGAACTAAAATCATGATAGCTATGATGGAAAGAATTACTCTGCCTTCAGTATCCGATTCACTTGAGATATCCCATCTGATATCATTGGATCTTTCATATAAGGTAGAGAGTGGTTCGAAGGTGAACTCTTGAATTTGCCATTCGGGTTGAGCGGAATTGACAACCCCCCTGTAATCATCGATATTCTGAGCGATATA
>CAZZHO010000169.1:0-1714 GCA_964653795.1 uncultured Roseivirgaceae bacterium
CCGACCACAGATCGACTCCATCGTCACTTACAAGATAGTCGTTAGAAGAAGGTAGAAAAGACGTGTTCTGATTTTTTGGCTAAAGGTCATTAAAACAATAAGGTGTAATTTACGTTCAGCCAACTATATTTGTTGGATAAACGCAATAATTTCTTCTTTATGTACCATTCTCGCCAAGGTATGAAGGAAGGAGCCTTTAATGTTTCTTTTAGTTTTAGAAAGATCAGCCGCCTCCTTTCTTTAGGACTCTTTTGGTCCATTTTCTCTCTTACAGCATATGGGCAAGCGCCCTCAGTTACAAACGTCACCCCTTCTCTAACTACCATTCTCAATGGGGCTGATCTGGACCCTGGGGAATTTACTTTGACGATCAACTATGACCAACCTATGGATGCTGCTAGTACTCCCATAGTAGCTTTTCCTGTTGAAAATCCTTCAAGTACCTTGTCACTTACTGGTGGTTTTTGGAGCAGTTCTATGGAGTATGTTGTTCAGTATTCAATTACAGATACTGATCAAAACCTTTTCAATATTGACTTAACTGTTACAGGAGCACGAAATCAAGATCCGGGTGATGACCAAAATGCTTTTGGTCAAACGGATGTGTTTAGTCTCAATATGGGTGCTTCCTCAGCAGAAGTTTCTACCATCAGTAGAGCTGGCTTGGAAAATGTATCAGCTGGAAGTTCAGTAAGTTGGGTAGTCACTTTCAATGGCAATGTTACTGGTCTTAGCGAATCTAATTTTCAATTGGCCCAAACGAGTATTACTGGCGCGTCCATTAGTACCGTTACGGGTTCTGGAACTACCTGGACCGTTACTGGTTCGGCAGGTTTTGTGGAAGGGCTTCCAGGGTCTACAGGTACGATACAATTAAACTTGCAGAATTCAACCGGGATAACACCGACTATTTCCAATGTCGCCTTTTCAGGTGATACTTATACCGTCCAGTCCGGTCTCTTCCTTCAATTGGTCAACATACAATCTAACAATACCAACACATTTCAGGCGGTTACGGGAGACGTGATCACTTTGACATTTACTTCGTCGGCGGAAATCATGAACGTTACGGCCAAGATCTTGGGACAAGATGCGACTGTGAGCGATTTGAGTGATGCTGATCCGACGACCTGGCAGGCTACCTACACTGTTCAATCGACTGACACTCCAGGGACAGCAGCGTTCGAAATTAACTTTCAGGATGGGGAATCAGTGGCTCAAACACCAGTTACGGCTACTACTAATAGCACTTTTGTTACGGTTTCAGGAACTGGGACTCCCGAGATAAACGTCTTAGGTGATGCCATGACTATTCTGAGTGGTACAGTTACTACCACCACAGAAAATAACACGGACTTTGGAAGTCACGCAATCGGTACAACAAGAACAGAGTCATTTGGTATTGCCAATGATGGTTCAACTGATTTGATAGTCTCTAATATCACCTCTAGTAACTCAGTATTTACAATTGATCAAACTTCATTTACAGTAAGTCCTAATGGATTCACAAGTATAGTTATTACCTACACTCCTGATGCAGTGGCCGTCCAAACAGCGACTATAAATATTGTCAGTGATGATGCAGACGAGAACCCATATACTTTCGCCATACAAGGCACTGGCTTGGCACCAGCAAGTTCACCAGAGATTGAGGTATTAGGTACCGGTGATGCTCAGATTACGGATGGTTCTGAAAGTGCGATTACAACAAATG
>CAZZHO010000169.1:1814-10102 GCA_964653795.1 uncultured Roseivirgaceae bacterium
CCCTTACCAACACTGATAGTGATGAAAACCCATTTACCTTTATCGTAAATGGTACAGGAGTAACTGCTCCAGAGATTGAGGTATTGGGTACCGGTGATGCTCAGATTACGGATGGTTCTGAAAGTGCGATTACAACAAATGGTACGGCATTCGGTAATGTCAACCTGGGCAGTACTTCGACGGCAACTTTTAAGGTAAAAAACACAGGTAGTGCATCTTTAGGGGTTAGTGGTTTAACCAGCTCAGATCCGAAGTTTGTGGTATCTACTATTACAGAAACAGTCAATGCTGGTGATTCGACGAGCTTCACTGTGAGTTATACCCCTACATCAGCGAGTACAGATCAATCAACGATTACCCTTACCAACACTGATAGTGATGAAAACCCATTTACCTTTATCGTAAATGGTACGGGTGTTATTCCACCTGGACAGATTGTTCTTGGTTCAGAGGAAGTTGCTGGCTCATCTCTTCTTCCAGGTCGAAAGGATGTCCTAGTCTACAAAATGGTTTGGGAGGTAAAAACAAATGCGGTCACCAGTTCTGGTTTTTATTTAGAATTTGATGGTAGTTTTTTGCCATCGGACTTTGAATCTATTGAGCTTTTTATAAGTGAGGGTGTTGATAATCTGAATAGCGCAGAATCACAAGGGATTGGCAGTTTTGCTCCTAATATTTCAGGTGCTCCTGAAACATCATATGGCTGGGTGTTGAACAGGTCATTCACTGAAGGGGAAGTTATTTATGTCTATTTGGTTGCTGATATTGAAAGTACGGCTTTGGCAGGTAGCTCTTTTAATGTTAGAGTCCCTACAGATGCAAATTTCAGCTTTGGAGATGCAGTTATCCAGTCCACTTATGGAGTCGGCCCTACATTTAATGTAGTTCAAGCGAACTCTGCTCAGGATTCATTGGCTTTGGTTGCCTTTTACAATGTTACTGGAGGCCCTGAAAGCTGGGTAGAATCGTCCGGATGGTTAACAGATGATTTATCGAGCTGGTTCGGAGTTACTTTAAACAATGGAAGAGTAACATCTCTGTTGTTGCCTCAGAATGGCTTGACCGGCGAAGTACCTTCAGATATTGCAACTCTTTCGGAACTTGAAACTATAGATATTAGTAGTAATCGGGTGGTTTCATTGCCTCAACTATCCACTATTTCCACCCTTAGAAATTTAGATGTTTCAGGCAATAATTTGCAGTTTGGAAGTTTAGAACCCAATGTCTCTATAAACAATTTCCAATACGACAATCAAGGACTTATAGGTGAGATTCAGATAGAACCTACACTCATCCGTCGAGGTGGAGATTTTGTATTGAGATTGCCCGTTACTGGCTCAAAGAACAAATATTCATGGAGCCGTGTCAATGCCAACGGAGAGCAGGTGGTTAGTACAGAGGCTACTGTCAATATTTCAGGCATCTCATTTGAAAACATGGGAGAGTTCACGCTGGTCATTACAAGTGATAGCATTACGGATCTCACCCTGGAGAGCCATCCTCAGGAGGTATTTGCTACAGCCATTCTCAACGGTACAGTTACCGGCACTGGAGGAACAGGTCTGGACGCTGGTACTATGGATGCCATTTTTATCCCATTTGATGGAGGACGATATGATTCATTGGATCAGGTTGCAGTGACCAACGGAGCTTTCAGTTTTGGTGAACTAATTTTGGGCGATTACACCTGTGTTACTAGAGGAGATTCCAACATTTATCTTCCTTCATATTTTGGCAATACAGATCTTTGGGTTGAATCTGATACAATTTTCCTAAGGGCTGATTTGACAATTGGTGATTACGAAATGCAGCTACTACCAGAGGAATTGCCATTCTTGGAAGGCGGTGCCAAAATAGGTTTGGGGGTTGAGAGTGATTTCGCCGAAAATCGATCTAGTGAATCTGCTCGACTATTGGCAAGAAGAAAACTCCAGAAAGTGGGTTGCTCTTTACGAAGAAGTAGGAGAGCTACTGGCGGCAGGCCTACAAATGAAGATTTTGAGTTGATTGCCTATAAAGAAACCGATGCCAATGGAGAGGTAACTTTTGAGAACTTGCCAGCTGATACTTACCGCTTGAATATCGAATATCCTGGTATCCCAATGGACCCTAATTCATTTATTGAATTTGAAGTAGGAGAAGCTGGATCAGATAACAATGAGCTTACTTTAGCAGCTACAGTTGACGAGGATGGGATTGCAGTGGAATTGGTGGAAGAACTTGGTGTATATCAACCAGAGTTCGATAATATGCGGATCTATCCTAACCCGGCAACAGATCAAGTCACTTTGAGTTTTGATGAAGTAAAGGAGAAGGATCTGGTCTTCATCATCACCAATCTTGAAGGTAAGGAAATCAAACAGGGTGCCCTTACAATTGAGAATAAAGTATCAGCCATAGACTTAACAGGCCTAAAAGGGGGTGTTTTTATTTTACAAGTGGCTGCTGCAAATGGAACAAAAAGAGATGCTTTTAGATTAATTATTCGCCGATAGGCCGTAATAATTGACCGTGCATGCAGAATTACAATGTTGAAGAAGTAAATCGATTAATTAGGAATCGACGTTCCATCTACCCGAATGTTTTTTCTGGGGAGCTAGTAGATGACGATCATATAAAGAACATGTTAGAAAATGCCAATTGGGCACCCACTCATGGCATTACTGAGCCTTGGAGATTCAAAGTCTTTAAAGGTGAGGGAATAAAAAGATTGGCGACATTTCAATCAAGTCTTTACAAGGAAAGGAGTGAAAGAGAAGGTGTCTTTGAAGAATCCAAATACAAGAAGTTAGCAGAAAAGCCGCTGAAATGTTCTCATATCATTTCTATCGGCATGCAAAGACCTGAGGAAGAGAAATTTCCCGAAATCGAAGAGGTAGAAGCAGTAGCGTGTGCTGTTCAAAACATGTATCTCACAGCTACAGCTTATGGTATAGGATGCTATTGGGGCAGCGGAGGCGTTACCTACTGGCCAGAAGCTAAATCTTTTTTTGGTTTAGGTGAAAAAGACAAGTTGCTCGGGTTCTTGTATTGTGGAATGCCTCGAATAGAATGGCCAAAGGGCCGCCGTAATTCTGTAGAGGATAAGGTAACCTGGGTTACTTCTTAAAAAAGCTTTTAGCTAGTTTGTGTTGAAAGAAGGAATCGAAGGATAGCCATCAATATACCAATTTCCACCTGAAGGCCCACTTCCACTTTAACGTGTAACTAGTGACTCCTATCTTCTGAAGAATAGCCACGACTTCTTTCTTTTTAAATCCTCGAGCGACGCTGAGCGCTGCATCATACCTGACCATTGCCGACTTTGAAAAGAGCCTAGTCAAAAAAAGTATGGAATAGTAAGCCAGACTATGTCTATGTAGATCATTGATAATGACACGAGCTTGTCCTTGCCTTGAAAACGAATGAAGTAGTCTTTCCAGCTGGATGCTGGAGAAGTGATGCGTAAAAAGACATGCGTGGAGAATGTTGAAATCTAATTGCTGAAACTCGCCATCCAACACGTTAAGAGATTTGAATGAAATTTCCGGATATTCCTTACAGTTTTCGATGGCATAATCGACAATGTTGGGATTGGCGTCAATACCAAGAAATGAAGCTTCAATATTCTTTTTTCGGCACCAACTGGCGAAAATTTTTAAGATGTCTCCACCCCCACATCCGACATCCACTAATTTGATAGGGCCTTCATGTTTCGCAGCCATTTTTTTGAAAGCAGATATGCTTATTTGATTACCTCCTAAAAGGGTATTGATAACATCCAGCTCCTTAAGCGTCTGGTCAACTACTGGTCCTTTACAGTCCAGATCGTCCATCAACTCTTGCTCTTCTGACCGAGTAGAGAGATCGATTATCATTTTACTTCTAGCAACATACTTTCCATTGTCAGTCCAGGTCCAAAGGCAAAACTCAGAAGCTTTTTACCACGGTCTTCATCGGTCAATGTTTCCAGAATACTTTTGATCACAAACAGCACCGTAGGTGAAGACATATTTCCGAAGTGTGACATCACCTCATGAGCAGCTTTATTCTGTTGAGGCGCTATTTCCAAAGACTCCTCTATCACCTCCAGAATTTTGCGGCCTCCTGGATGGATAGCGAAATAATCTATTTGGTCGACAGCTAGGTTCAACTTCCGCAATAAGTCATGGGTCAATTTAAGAATACCGGACCTGATTATCTCCGGTACTTCCCCGGACAGCTTCATTTCGAAACCTACATCCTTTATGAACCAACCCATTTCTCCTTTGCCGTGTAAGGCGAGATCATTATGAAAGTTCTTGAATGACAAAGACGGTTTGTCTTCACGGTCTTTACCTATTAGAACAGCTGCAGCACCATCACCGAACAAAGCGTTAGAAAGCAAAGCATCATCATTTGTCTCTTTTTGAAAATGAAGACTGCATAACTCAACTGCCACGACCAGTACTTTGGCTTTGTTGTTGGCTTCGATAATACTATTGGCCACTTTGAGCGCATTGAAAGCCGCGTAGCAACCCATGAAATTGATGGCAGTCCTCTCGGTGGAGGTAGCGAGACCGGCCTTATCTACTAACTCAATATCCAGTCCTGGAGCATACATTCCGGTGCAGCTTACAGTAATGAGATGGGTGACGCATTTTCTATCTATCGCTGCCGTCTCCAAGCAATTTTCTACTGCTCTCAAAGCCAATTTGGAGGCATGATGTTGGTAGGTGATCATGCGTTGAGAAGTGGTAGGGAAAGGCTCCAAAGATTGGTTCTGCGGAAAGAACTCATACAATGATTCCTTCGCCCCAAAATCCGGAATTACGGAATACCTACTCTCAATTCCACTCAATGAAATTAAAGCCCGTATTTTTCTGGCGATGCGACGGTCTTGGCCTACATGTCGGGTCATGAAGTCTATTATGTCGCTTTGTTCTGCTTTGTGAGGTGGTACAGCTGTACCTATTGCATTGATGGTGACGTTCATAAACCCGGTGAGTTAGGTAATATTAACCATCTTTAAAGGCAATAGATTTCTACAAATGAAAAAATCCACCTGGTTGCATCTCAGGATTCCATTTTCCTACTTTTTAATGCCGGTTTTTTTATTTGCAATGGCTGTGGCTCCGGACTTAGGTTTGGTGGAAGGAGTCATGGTCTTTGTCATTTTGCACGTGTTGGTCTATCCAGCTTCCAACGGCTATAATTCCTACTTTGATAAAGACGAGCAAAGCATCGGGGGGCTGAAGCATCCTCCCAAAGTCAGTAAGGAACTATATGTTGTATCTCTAATACTGGATGCCTTTGCGCTTTTACTGGGTTGTATCCTTTCAACAGAGTTTGTGCTCATGGTTTTAGTGTATGGGATCATCTCCAAGGCCTACAGTCATCCTATGACACGTTTGAAAAAATATCCTATTTATGGCTGGCTGGCGGCGGGAGTTTTCCAGGGATATTTCACCTTTCTTACCTGCCTGGTTGGTTTCGGTCTCCCAACTGCAGACATGTGGGATATACAGTATCAAATTCCTGCTATTCTCAGCTCATTGCTTCTTTTTGGGTCATACCCGATGACGCAGGTCTATCAACATGAAGAAGATCAAAAGCGAGGAGATATTACCATCAGCATCAAACTGGGTGTTTTAGGAACCTTTCATTTTGCAGCTATCTTTTTCTTCTTCTCAGTTAATCTCTTTGCCTACTACTTTCTTTCAAGCTATTCGCAGCATCTCGCCACCTTCTTCCTTGTGTTGTTGACACCAGTGCTTATTTACTTCGGCAACTGGTACTTCAAGGTTAGAAAAGACCTTTCAGAGGCGGATTTTGATCGCACTATGAGATTAAATATGATTTCCGCTACGTGCTTCAATCTATTCTTTATCTCGTGGTATTTATTTTTTTAGAAGGGTCGGCCGTGTGTTTTGGACATTAAAAATTCAGCAATAGGTCGGATGCTTTTGCCTAGCCCTACTGCGAAGTTAGATGATCGACCACCACCAAAAAGCTTTTGAATATTGCGACCAGCCCATAGCCTCCTAGAAAAATATTTTGTCCAGAGGCTTTCATATTCATTGTTGATGCTCCTTTGATCTTCAAGTGTGTTTTCCGAAATAACTTCAGCCAATATGGAAGCACTATGAATAGCCATGGCCATACCGTTTCCACATAGAGGGGTAATCATACCAGCGGCATCTCCTACCATGGGTATATCGTCATAGACGGGACCTTTTTTATCAAACGATATCTCATTAATCACCTCTGGCTTATCAAATAGAAACTCGGATTCATTGAAAATTCGTTTCAGGTGAGGATTTCTTTGAAGGATTTCTGATTCCATTTTCTGAATACTGCCATAAGCCTTCAAATTTTTGCTCGTGGAGAGATAGCAAAGGTTGTATTTGTCGCCCTCGATCTTATTGATACCGCAATACCCACCTTCAAAGTTGTGGAGGGCTACTGTTTCCACATCAAACTTTGCCTTAATGTGATATTTCACACCAATGTAAGGAGATGTTTTATTGATGAATGGCCTATCCATTTTCTTATCTAAGGAAGACCTTTTACCGAAGCTTCCCACAACTAATCTGACTTTGTAGAGGCCATCGTCGTTTAGTCTGATGGCATATCCTCCATCAGTTTTAGTTACTTCTCGCACAGCCACACCTTGCAATACATTGACTTTTTTCTCCACTTTCTGCACCAGCCAATGGTCATATTCGAACCGACTAATGCCGAACCCACCAAGGTCTAATGGCATTTCCAGGGATTGACCGGATACAGATGTGAGCTGGAATTTCGTCAGTTTGCTAGGACTTAATTCACGAGGAAATAGGCCCGTTCTTTCTAAAAAGGGGACTACCTCATTCGAGATATATTCTCCGCAGACACGATGGAAAGGATAGTGTTTCTTTTCAAAAAGGATAACGGAATGGCCTTGTTCCGCTAGCAGATAGCTAAGTACGAGTCCACCAAGTCCACCACCGACAATAGCGATATCATACTCTTTTTGTGGTGTCGGCATTACTAGATTCTTCTCCTTAACCGAAATCGCTTGGTTATATACTCCTCTTCTTTCCAAAGGACAACCCGGATGCGCGATCCCGGTTTCTTTCGGAGAATACCATTTATCTCAGACAGCTTGGAGCTAGTTAGGTTCTCTCCGTTGATATATAAAATCTTGTCTCCTTCTTCTATCCCTGCCTCGTATGCTGGAGTCCCTGGCTCTACCTGTCGGGCTACCATAGTATCCAAGGAGTTAGTGGTAGTACCAAGTGTTAAACCACTCATGTCGAACTCGAAAGGGTCTTTATGCGCTTTACTTTTCCTCAGATATAGCTTCTTGTTGCGATAATCGAATATTGGATTAAATCTTCGTAGTAATTCTCCACCAACCGTTCCATGACGGGAGCCTCGTTTTATAGCTTCACTGTAAACACCTCTCTCAGGTATGGAGACAATTACATCATCAAATTTGAAAACACCAAAATTGCATCTTCCCATCCTACCGACTACTCCCGGAATCTCGCCACCAATTCCCTGCCCAAGCCGTGCATCGATGGTTTCTGATGGGACTCTTAAATCGTCAGTGTTATAAACATCTAATAGCAATGGGTGACTAGCTCCTGTATCTACCAAAAGTTTAACAGCTTGCTGGCGATCTCCTTGACTTACGTAAGCCTGAATAAATGGCTTCGTATCGTCCATGACCACCTCGATGTTCTTCTTTTTTTTTGGTTTGAATGTTTTTGGATCATGAAGCGTCAGCTTGCGACTGTCATAGTTGATTTCCACGACAAAACGACTAAACATATCATATCCTATAATTCCATAGATCTCGTCGCCAAGGTTTTCTTTTAGTTGCAGATAGTCTTCTTTCAAGACCAACATCGACATTTGCTGTCCTCTAATACCTCCTGGCAAATTCAACGCGACATTAGTGGCCACAAAGGCTTCTACAGAGTCAATGATACCTGGTCCCGTGATATTGAGAGTTCTGACATATTGCAGTCCCACCATGTCTCCAAAAGCTTTTTCGGTAAGAATGATTGCTTCAGAGCCGGTATCTACAATAAACTTGACTACCAAAAACTTATTGATGGTCACCGGAATAACTATGAGATTATTGAATAGCTCAAAATCTATGGTAACCTTCTTTTCTTCCTCAGGCAACGTGAAACCGATAGTTTGTTGGCTGGAGGATAGGAAGGGAATTCCCGCAATACAAATGATTAAAAAAAATCTCCTCATTAGGAGCCTTGGGGCTATTAACTTCAAATCAATTTTGAATTTAACAAAAGAAGGCATCTAATCCCCTAGTACCT
>CAZZHO010000170.1:0-4763 GCA_964653795.1 uncultured Roseivirgaceae bacterium
GAGGCACAGAAATATAAAGACTATTTTGAGTGGGAAGAGAAACTGAAGAATATACCTTCTCATCGACTGTTGGCCATTCGAAGGGGTGAAAAGGAGATGGTGCTTTCGATGGATATCGCTCCGGCTGAATTGGATGCCACCCAGATAATCGAAAGACAATATGTGAAAGGTGGTGGTGCCTCAAGTGAGCAAGTGGCTTTAGCAGGAAAAGATGCTTACAAGCGGCTGCTGAAGCCTAGTATTGAAACCGAAATCAGACTGGAAAGTAAGAAAAAGGCGGATGGTGAGGCGATTGATGTTTTTGCAGATAACCTGAAGCAATTACTGATGGCTGCCCCATTGGGCCAGAAGACAGTGTTAGCGCTTGATCCCGGCTTTAGGACTGGTTGCAAAGTAGTTTGTTTGGACAAGCAAGGGAAGTTGTTGCATCATACTGCCATTTTCCCCAACCCACCGCAACGTCAAACGGCTCAAGCTGGAATGGAGGTACAAGGACTGGTTGAAAAATATAAAATTGAAGCGATTGTCATTGGTAATGGCACTGCCAGCAGGGAGACAGAGCAGTTTGTGAAGGCGTTGAACCTGCCAACGAAGCCACTTATTGCCATGGTCAATGAATCAGGTGCTTCTATTTACTCTGCTTCGGAAGTAGCTCGTAAGGAGTTTCCTAACCACGATGTGACAGTTCGTGGTGCCGTTTCTATAGGAAGGCGTATCATGGACCCGTTGGCGGAATTGGTAAAAATTGATCCCAAATCAATAGGCGTTGGCCAATATCAGCATGATGTTGATCAAAACGCTTTAAAGAACTCGTTGGACGATGTAGTGATGAGTTGTGTGAATAATGTCGGAGTAGAGCTGAATACTGCAAGTAAAGAGCTACTCACTTATGTATCAGGGTTAGGGCCACAGTTAGCCGAGAATATTGTAAAGTTCCGAGAGGAGAATGGTCCTTTTAAGGATCGTAATGCTCTGAAGAAGGTTCCTCGATTGGGGGATAAGGCCTTTGAGCAAGCAGCAGGATTCCTAAGAATAGCCAATGCTAAGAACGTCTTAGATCAATCAGCTGTCCACCCTGAACGCTATGGCTTGGTGAAACAGATGGCAACTGATAAGGGCTGTACGCTTGAGGAACTAGTAGCTTCCTCTGCGAATAGAGCTGCGGTGGATATCAAGAAGTATGTATCGGATGAGGTAGGTCTTCCAACACTACAGGATATTTTGGATGAATTAGAAAAGCCTGGAAGGGACCCTAGAGATCAGTTTGAAGTCTTTGCTTATCAAGAAGGGGTCAATGAAATCACTGACTTGAAAGTAGGAATGAAACTCCCAGGTATCGTCACGAACATTACCAAATTCGGAGCTTTTGTAGATGTAGGAGTTCATCAGGATGGCTTGGTCCATGTCAGTCATTTATCTGATCAGTTTGTTGATGACCCGTCTAAAGTGGTGAAGCTTCAGCAGCAAGTTCAGGTAATTGTTACGGAAGTAGATATCAATCGAAAGCGGATAGCTTTATCCATGAAATCAGATCCATTTGGTAAGCCGAAGCAACAAAAGGGCCCTGGTAAGCCAAAACCAAGAAGACAGCAGCAGTCAACACCAGATGGCGATTTACAAGCCAAGTTGGCGATGCTGAAGGGGAAGTTTAAGTAAACCTTAATCTATTTCTTATTGAGTGCTCCTTTAATCAGCTACCACAATTCTCCAGGAGTCTAATTGGTCACCATACTGCATTTGCAGTAGGAAAACCCCTGATCTTACGTTGATTTCTCTGTCGATGGTAAGCGCTGGTCCGTTTTTATATTCGACGCTGCTGTAGATTCTTTTTCCAGTAAGAGAGGTCATGATGATCTCTACCTGCCCTCGATAATCATTGACCATATTGATGGTGAATTTATCCTTTATCGGGTTAGGGTATATTTTAATACCTGTTGGACTGGTGAGATCAGTACTCAATGCTTCTTCGATTTCCAGACTTACAGTACCGTCTTCACTGATTAATCCTGTGATATCAGCCTGCTCACCCTCTTCTACAGGGACTTCTGTTTCTACTCTTCCTACGCCAGGAATTTCTACTGCTAATTTGTAATCCCCGGTAGGTAAACCGTCAAAGGTGATGAATCCACTTTCGTCCGTCAATCCGTCTGCTACATACTCATCGGCCTGAGTAGACAGTATGACCAGCGTATTCGGGATAGGATCACCCATTTGTACACGCCCTTTCACAAATCGATTTTGACCATTGACAACACCTTGAGCCTGAAACTCTATTTTGCCACCAACTGCTTCATTGACAAATTCTACTGCAGAAGCTGGGCGAGTTTGCATATTAATGGTCAGCCCTGAAATATCTGCAGTCAATGTTGCGATTTCAGGTTTAATGTTGGGTTCTAAAATGGGGGACTTATCCCCTAAATAAGTAGTCAGATAAATTTGATCACTGTCATTGACACCTACACCTAGGTAATATTGCCCTTCTCTTGTATCTGTGAAAGTAAAGCTTCCATTAGCAGCGAGCGTAACACTTTCTGTTAGGTTGAAGTTTGTAGCAGAAATGATAAAAGCCATTCCATTGGTGAATCCTGCTCCCTCGGCATCTAATGCTAGGCCAGATAAGGAATAAACAGCAAACACCTCGATACTTGCTTCTGCTGAAGCAGCATTAGTGGCTGCAGTGGCTGGAATGAAGGCACTGACGGCTACTTTACCTGAGCCGGTGAAGGTAAGCTGGTTACCTGTGATAGTACCAGGACCACTGTCTACTTTCAATACCACATCTGATTCGCTGATGGCAGTACCCTGTGCGTCGAGGGTAAAGGATACCTGTATAGTTTCTTTTATACTGGCCTCGATAGGTAAGTCTAGTGTCAGCGTTGGGCTTGCTAAAGTTGGATCTAGTATGGTGAATCGCTCTGTGTCTTCTGACCCCAGGTATTCATTAGTTTCACCGATACTAGCTTTCACTACCACACTACCAGTGGTATTGCCAGGGGTTAAGGTAGAGCCACTGATGGTAGCATCTCCTTCTATTATAGCCCAGACAATGGTGGCATTTTCTGGAGAGACAACAGCACTAAGCTCAAAAGGGTCAGACCCTATCTCTACATCCTCTACGGGATTGATGGTTATAGAGGAAGAGGCCTTGCCTTCTGAAAGGTCATTGATACCAATGGTCAATGTTTGGCTGAAAGTAAGAGCACCTTCATCGGTCACTATTACAGGAATCTGATAGCTGCTTTGCTGCTCAAAATCAAATACTGCTGACGTAATAAGATCTTTGCCTGATATTAGGAAACCTAGTGTAGTATCAGATAGTGAATAGGCGTGAGTGAATGCAGCATCGCTATCAGTTGAAGAGAGCGTACCTACCACTGTACCAATAGGAGCATTTTCATCTATGCTAGCATTAGAGATGGTTATAGATAGTGGCGCTTCATTGGCGTTAGCTACTTTTACCGATAAGGTCAGATCAGTATTATTAGTGCCGTCACTTACTCTAACTGTTACCTCATACACATTATCAGTATTGGCATCAGTAGGTCCTTCAAAGTTGGGAGCAGTGCCAAAAGATAGAACTGGACCATTCAGGCTGAATGCTGTCTGGTCGGCACCTCCGGAGATAGTATAGGTCAGTGTAGTACCAGTGTCAGGATCAGTAGCAGATAGTGTATCAATGACGGAGGTATTTTCGGCAATAGTAATTGTGCCTGAGGTACCTGCAAAAGCAGGTGTTTCGTTCGTATCTGTTATGGTCACAGAGATGGATAAATCGGTATTATTGGTACCGTCACTTGCTCGTACGATGAGTTCGTATATATTATCAGTATTAGCATCGGTCGGACTTTCAAAGTTAGGAGCGGCGGTAAAAGAGAGACTTGAACCACTGAGGCTAAAAGCCGACTGGTCGGTCCCACCTATCAGGCTGTAGGTTACTGAGCTGTTGGCGTCTGCATCGCTTGCTGACAGTGTTGCTACAGCAGTGTTGTTTTCTGGCAATGATATGCTGCTGTTATTGCTGAAAGTAGGGCTTTCATTGGTATCGGTTACAGTGATGGATACAGTTTGATCAGTGTTATTAGTGCCATCACTGGCCCTGACGATTACCTCATAGACATTGTCGGTATTGGCGTCAGTGGCATTCTCAAAGTTAGGAGCTGTGGAGAAGGACAAAGCGGTACCACTCAAACTAAATAGAGCTTGATCATCACCTCCAGCAAGGCTGTAGGTAAGGGTGCTATTGGTGTCCACATCGGTTGCCGAAAGGGTTAATGCTGCAGTAGTGTTTTCAGGGATGGATTTACTGTTTTCAGAGGTAAATACAGGTGGTTCGTTACCATCTGTTACGTTAATGGTAAAGTTGTTGCTGACGCTGGCACCGGCGGCATCAGTACTGGTGATGGTAATATTGTAAGAGGACTTAGTTTCAAAGTTAAAGACAGCATTGGTCAGAAGCTCATTATTGCCTGTACCCCCGATTTTGAATGAAGCCGCATCAGTTCCGGAGATGACGTAGGTACTCTTATCTTGATAATCAGCATCTAAGGTGGTTAAATCCCCAACTTTAGTTGCTGCAACTTGGTTTTCTGTGATTGAAGTTGATGAGATAGTGATGGACTCAGGAGAACGATTAACTCGATTAACTCTGAATTCTACATTTCTCAATGCGCCACAATCGTTGGTAGCATCTTCTTTGACTGTCATGGTAAAACTTGACAGATCTCCAGGAGTGTAGCTTCCCGGAGAGTCAGCTGGGCCAAAAA
>CAZZHO010000170.1:4863-10072 GCA_964653795.1 uncultured Roseivirgaceae bacterium
AAACTTGACAGATCTCCAGGAGTGTAGCTTCCCGGAGAGTCAGCTGGGCCAAAAAATAACTCTCCTCCACAACCAGTGTTAGTGCTATTCATCTGGAATTTGACTTCTCCATTTTCCCAGTCAAAAAGGAAATTCACAAAATATCCATTGAAGAATTGACCATAATATTCAGTCAATAAGCCGCTTGTATTATTGTCTACGGGCACCAGAACTCCCTGAAAGGTCAAAGTATCGTTAAATAGATTTCCAAAACCACCAATGGTAGTTAATTGCTCAAACTCATATAATCCAGCAAAAGGTTTGTTTACCATTTGTTTCTGAAGGCTATTATCTCCTGTATTTTGATCGGAGGCTAAAATAGCCTCCACCATCATCTGGTAGTCGCCTTCCGCGCTAAAGTCCACTGTCTTAGTAAAAGTATGATCCAGACTACCACCAGCCGGAATTGAACTACTAATGGTTGCTGTCTCAATCTCAGTGCCATTCACGGAAAGGCGTAGTTGGAAGTTAGATACTGACTGACTTCCCGCGTTAAAGACGCTGGCTGTTATTGGTTTGCTGGTGCTTTCCTGAAATCTAACTCCTCGAATGTTATTGATTCTCAAGTCAGTCTGATATCCTTCACTTACTTGCACATCGTCGATGGCAATATCAGATAGGTCACCACCACTGGTTGCCCTAAACTGTATTTGTATTCTTCTGCCAGCGTAAGAGCTAAGAGGAATTCTCACCGCCTTCCACTGCTCTTCACTGCTTGACTGTTGCTGTCCGGTAAGTGTCATCAAGGAGGTGATCTCCTTGTTGTCAGTAATAGCCAACACATCCAAACTACCAATATCGGCACCAAACATGTGATAATAGAACGTAAGTTGAGGGGATGTGGAGGAGGTCAAATCATATAAGACGCTATTTATAACTGCCACTTCTCCGGGTGTTGAACCAGTACCTTCTGCATAGTAGTAGTTTCCTTGAATACTATTTTTTCTATTTCCAAAAGGCCCTGTATTTTGAGAGTTAGTACCAACGTTTCTTCTTTGCCATTGGTAATTTCCAAGTGACGTCTCAGTCCATCCGGAAGGAGGTTCAGCTGTGTTTAATTCGTCAAAACTATAGACTGTTCCCGGGGTGGCGATAGTTGCTAATTTGATGGTGCCAGATGATATGGTGGTGCCGGTAATCACGCTATTAGTTACGTTCAGTTGATAAATACTACTCCTTCCAGGCCTTACATTAGTCAAATTCAGGATAGGGTTGTTCTCACCAGCTATATCTTGGCCACCGACCTGCCATTGGTAAGTATCTGAAGCTCCCATTCCGGGAAGCCCAGGGTCGATGGTCACATTATCTCCTTCGTTGGCAAATATGGTAGTGTCTTTGCTGAATTTCTCTTGAAACCCATAAGAGGTACTTGCAGAGAAGAATTCGGAATTGGGCTCCAAGTCTTCAAATGTTAGATTATTACTTTGAACCACGATACTTGTTAATCTTGTAGCACCGGTGAAATCAGGTAAACCTGTTAGATCATTAGCATTGAAAGTAATGTAACCTAGCCTTGGAAGGGTGGTTACCGATACGGGTATGGAGCCATAGATTTTATTCCGATTGATATTTGTTCGTTTGGTACCGTCGAAATCAATATGACCTAGTTCTGTAAGATTTCCTATCTCCACGGGTAATTGTCCAAATAGGTTGTTATTCCTCAAGTCTATTCCTGTCACCCGGCCATTTTCTATGGTAACACCGTGCCAGGTATTGATCGCTCCCTCTAACCAATTATTATTATTTATCCAATTATTGCCGTTAGTGGCATTGAATAAAGCGACCAGGGCTAATGAATCCTGCTCTATAGAGCCTGTTATCGGATAGACTAAAATGTCATTGCTCATCAAAGTAATACCTGTAACTGCGGTATTAGTCACCTCAAGTGTATATACGCCATGATCAGCAATAGAAACACTATTTAGAACCAATATTGTATCATTAGCTCCGGTGACTATTGATCCATCTTTTTTCCATGTATAGATATCATTTGTACCATAGCTAGCTAGGGGAGGGGATAACCTGATCATCTCTCCATCTTGCACACCAACAGCTTGTAGTTTACCAAATTTGCTTTGATTGAATTCCTTAGTGTTGATTGCAATATTTGGTTCGAGATCCTCGAATGTTAGAAAATTACTCGAAACTTTTAGGGTAGTTAATCCTGAGTTAGTGAAGTCAGGTAAATCGGTTATCCTTGTTTTAGTCAGATCTAAATATTTTAGAGAGACTAATTCAGTCAGGGATGGCGAAATACCCCCTTCTAATCTATTTTCATTAAGGTCATTATTTACGTCGTTATTAAGATCAATTCTTTCAATAGCGCTTAAATCGCCAATTTCATCGGGTATCCTTCCACTGAGTCGATTTTGTGGCAGGTTTAATTGAGTAACTCTATCGTCACTGACTGTTACGCCATACCATGATGAAATGGGACCGGTTAACCAATTTGAGCGAATAGCCCAATTTGATCCTGCAGTGGCATTGTAGAAAGCCACTAGGGCCAATGAATCTTGCTCTAAAGAGCCAGTTGTTATTAAGATATCGTTACTCTCTAAGGTAATTCCTGTGACCAAAGTGTTGGTAACCTCTAGGGTGTATCTCCCATTTTCAGATGGACCTATATCGATGATTTCCAGAGTTATATTATTTGCTCCACTCATAGGCTTACCATCTTTTTTCCATTGATATATGTCATTTGCTCCGCTGGCTGGTATTGGTGGAGATAGTGTTACATTACTACCATTGGGAAACTGTAATTCTTGGTTTTGGCCGAATTTTTGCTGACCTAGTGGCTCAGGATCCCACGTTTCTGCAGAAGGTAATATGCTCAAATTCGGTTCGAGATCCTCGAAAGTGAGTCTGTTTCCGGAAATTCTAAAAGAACTTAATGACAAGGCTGAAAGATCTGGCAGATTTTCGATATTGTTTTGTCGAAAATCCAATGTCTGTAAGTTGCTGATATTCGCTAAAGTATTTGGTAAGGCTCCTTCAAGGGAATTATTTTCGATATGCAGTGCCGATAAATTTAGAAGTTGGCCAATTTCCGAAGGGACGGTCCCAGTAAATTGATTGTTAGATAATTGTAATTGGATTAATGAGCTGCAGTTGCCTATTTCAGATGGTATGGTACCAGTTAATTGGTTATTTTCTAAAGTTAAATTTTGTAGTGTGATAAGATTGCCAATTTCCTGTGGAAGCGTACCGCTCAGTTGATTGTTGGCCAAGTGTAGAGACCGTAGATTTACCATATCACCGATAGAATTGGGTATGGTTCCGCTGAAATTATTACCCCAAAGTCTCATTTCAATCATATTTGTCAATTGGAACAATATCGTTAGGGCCTCACCCGAGATCTGAGTGTTGGTCAGGTATAGATAATTCAACTTATTTAAGTTGGTAAATGCAAGTGGAATGGCACCATTCAGAGCGTTGTTATCACTCAGAAGCAATGTATTGAGGGAATCTAAATTCCCAAGGGTATTAGGTAGGACACCTTTTAACCCATTACTTTCTAATATGATCTTAGTAACTCTATCGTTTTCTATGGTGATTCCATGCCATGTATTCAGATTGCCTGAGAGCCAATTGGTTTTATCAATCCAATTATGACCATCTGTATTATTATAAAATTCAATAAGTGCCAATGAGTCTGCCTCAAGCTTATCTCTTTCAAGCGATATCAACTGGCTTTGAAGTGTCAACCCGGTCACTTGTGTATTCGTCACCGCCAGCTGGTAGCTCCCTAAGTCGTTTTCATCTACATTGGAAATGGCTATAGTTGTTCCATTTTGTCCTATTAAATCGACTCCATCTTTTTTCCATTGATATAAGTCATTGGCTCCAGCACCTGGTAGAGGAGGAGAAAGTGTAATATCTGATCCAAATTTTGATGTTTGTATTTGGCTATTGCCAAAAGCTTTTTGTTCTAAAGCATCTTCAAAAGGAGTGGTATGAACCACATGAGTAGCATTTGGCTCTAAATCCTCGAAAGTGAAAAAGTTACCTCTAACTGTAAAGTAGATGAAAGGTGCCAATGAACTCAAATCCGGCAGATCTGTAAATTCATTGTCTGCCAGGTACAGCAAATTGAGGTTTGGGAAAGTTGTCAAATAAGATGGAACGGCCCCACATAGGCTGTTGTCTGTAAGGGCAAGGAACTGTAGATTGGTCAAAGCGCTCATTTCAGCTGGTATGGTACCAGAGAGCTCATTCCGGGAAAGGTCGAGATCCTGCAGGCTTGTTAATTGACCTATTTCAATAGGAATTGCTCCTGTCAAATCACCACCTCCTAGATAAAGCTTCTTTAAGGAAGTTAACTGGCCAATTTCGGGAGGGAGGGATCCAGATAGCCTGTGATCTCGAAAAAAGGCATTTTCAAGGGTGGTAAGATTTCCAATTGATGAAGGGATAGTACCCTGCAGACCTATATTATCCAGATTCAGATACTTTAAGTTTACGAGATTCCCGAAATCTGGTGTTAAAGATCCATTCAACTGTGTGTTGAGCCTTAAATTGAGTTTTTCAAGTTTGGTCAGGTTCCAAAGGCTGCTTGGGATTCCACCCGTAAGATCGTTGAAGCCATGCCCGCCAGAGCCAAGTCGCAAATGAACGAGGTTAGAGAGATTTCCAATGTTTGTTGGGATTGATCCCGTAAAATAGTTTGAGTACAATTCAAGGACCTGGAGGTTGGTCAGCCGATCAATACGATCAGGTATATCCCCTGTCAATTCATTGTACCCTAAATCTAAATAAGTCAAACTCACAAGATTGCCAATATCTGAGGATAAAGGTCCTGAAAGATCATTGCTATTCAAGTCCAGTACCTCCAACTGACTCAAGCGCCAAAGGCCGTCCGGGATCGTTCCTGAAAGAGCATTTCTGTTTGAGTTCGTATTGGGAGCTTCCGGTATGAAATCTGGGTTGTCAGAACCTGTACCTAGAAATAATTTCTTAAGCGCTGAAAGATCCCCAATTTCCGTAGGGAGGGCGCCGCTCAAATTATTTTCTGCAAGATGGATTTCTACGACCCTGCCATTTTCCACAGTCACGCCATACCATGAATCCAGATTTCCAGTAAGCCAGTTGGTGTTATTTGCCCAGTTGGGCCCGTGGGTACTGTTATAAAGGGCAACAAGAGCTAGAGAGTCCTGAATTAAACTTCCTACAA
>CAZZHO010000171.1:0-2365 GCA_964653795.1 uncultured Roseivirgaceae bacterium
AGCTTTTCTTGCGAATCCTTCTATTTGGTGGTAGCTTTTCCAACGGTTTTTATAAAAATTTCAATCTAACATGAACAGCACAATCACCATACGTCTCAGTGTGATGATGTTCCTTCAGTTCTTTATTTGGGGGGGATGGTTCGTTACAATGGGTATCTATTTGCCTAATACGTTACTGTCTGATGGAGGCCAAATAGCTTTGGCATATTCCACCCAGTCCTGGGGAGCAATCATAGCACCTTTTATCATTGGACTTATTGCAGATAGATACTTCAATGCCGAGCGCATTTTGGGAGTTCTTCATCTCTTTGGAGCGTTTTGCATGTATCAATTGGCAAATGCTACCAGTTTTGATGGTTTTTATCCGTACGTGCTGGCCTACATGATTGGCTACATGCCAACCTTGGCTTTGGTGAATAGCGTAAGCTTCAATCAATTGACGGATCCATCCAAGCAGTTTTCATTTATCCGTGTTTGGGGTACTGTAGGTTGGATTGTCGCGGGTTGGGTGATCAGTCTGGCCTTCGGGTGGGATTCACCAGAAGGCGTGGCTTCAGGAGCGCTGCGCAACACTTTTCTTATGTCCGCAATCGCTTCGGCCATTTTAGGGGTTTATAGCTTTAGTTTGCCCGCAACTCCTCCAAGTTCAAAAGGAGATAAAGTGACCATTTCAGATATTGTGGGATTGGAAGCCTTAAAACTATTTAAGGATAGAAACTTCCTGATATTCTTCCTTGCATCTGTATTAATATGTATTCCACTTGCTTTCTATTATCAGCATGCTGGTCAATACCTGGGAGAAATCGAAGTAAGTGATGTAGCTGCCAAGATGTCTATAGGACAAATGTCAGAGGTGCTGTTTATGCTGCTATTGCCATTCTTCTTTAAGCGCTTCGGCTTCAAAAACACCATCCTGGTTGGCATGTTGGCCTGGACGACAAGATACCTGTTGTTTGCCTATGGAAATTCCGGAGAGCTAGCATTCATGCTTATCATAGGCATTGCATTACATGGCATATGCTATGACTTTTTCTTTGTTTCAGGGCAGATCTATACAGATTCCAAAGCTGGAGAAAAATATAAAAGCTCTGCTCAAGGGCTTATTACCCTCGCGACTTATGGTGTGGGTATGTTGGTTGGATTTTGGGTAGCTGGGCAAATTACAGATGCTTACGCACTTTCTACAGGTGGACATAATTGGACTTCTATTTGGGTGATTCCATCTGTCTTCTCAGTCGGGGTGTTTGTATTGTTCTTGTTGACATTCAAAAACGAAAAAGTAGACTACAACGAAGGTTAAAATGGCTAGAATAAAACTTGGAATGATAGGAGGAGGCCTTAACTCCTTCATAGGAATTCTTCACCGAATTGCTGCCTACATGGGTGAGCATTACAATCTGGTTGGAGGTGTATTTGATTCTGATTTCGAATCGTCAAAGGAGTTTGCAAAAGGACTAGAACTCGATTTGAGCAGAGTTTATGCCGATTTGGACCAATTCATTGAAGAGGAAAACAAGAAATCAGCGGAGGAGAGAATTCAAGCGGTGGTTATTGTCACGCCGAACTTTCTGCATTATCCGATGGCTAAAAAGCTCATCATCGGTGGATTTAATGTGATCTGTGAAAAGCCCATGACCATGAACTCAGAGGAAGCATTGGAATTGGAAGCTTTAGTGAAAGAACACAAAGTGACTTTCGCGCTTACGCATACTTATACGGGCTATCCTATGGTCCGTCAAATGAAATCAATGATTGCGAGTGGGGTGATAGGCAAGATTCAAAAGGTAGATGCGCAGTATTATCAGGGATGGATCAATCCAGTGATTCATGATATTGAAAAGAGAAAAGCCGTTTGGAGATTGGACCCTGCGAAAGCCGGGATAAGTAGCTGCATGGGTGATATTGGAGTGCACGCTTTCAATATGATGGAATATACCACTGGACTTCAGGTGAAAAAGGTGCTTTCTGATACTAATACACTTTATGACAATAATCCTCTGGATGTTGATGGTACGGTGCTTTGCCGTTTGGATGATGAGGTAAGAGGAGTAGTACGGGCTAGTCAGATTGCTACCGGTGAAGAAAATAACCTTCGGATAGCAGTTTATGGAACCAAAGGAGGACTAAAGTGGGAGCAGGAAAATCCTAATTACCTCTATTATATGGATGAAGGAAAACCTCTACAAACGCTGAAACCGGGTAATCCTTACAATGGTGAATTTGCCATGGAAAGTACCAAAATGGCTCCGGGGCATCCTGAGGGTATTTTTGACTCAATGGGTAACATTTACAATGGTGCTGCTAAGGCTATTAGAGGAGAAAAATTTCACGATGGAGCATTCCCTACGGTAAATGATGGAGTTCG
>CAZZHO010000171.1:2465-9982 GCA_964653795.1 uncultured Roseivirgaceae bacterium
AATGAAAACCATAAAAGGGCCAGCGATATTTCTTGCGCAGTTTCTTGATGACGAGAAACCGTACAATAATCTGAAGGATATATGCGAATGGGTAGCTTCCATGGGCTACAAGGCCGTTCAAATACCATCCTGGGATAGTAGGGTCATCGATATTACCAA
Organism: uncultured Roseivirgaceae bacterium; assembly: GCA_964653795.1. GTDB lineage: Bacteria > Bacteroidota > Bacteroidia > Cytophagales > Cyclobacteriaceae > JAWPMT01. The sequence continues at coordinate 2,625 of CAZZHO010000171.1, forward strand.
AGCTGGGGAGAGCAAAGACTATTGTGACGAAATCAAAGGGATTGTCAATGAGGCCGGGCTAGAAATTTCGGAGCTTTCAACTCACCTTCAGGGGCAATTGGTGGCAGTTCATCCGGCCTATGATACAATGTTTGATGCTTTTGCTCCGGACAATCTAAAAGGCAAGCCAAAGGATAGAACGGAGTGGGCGAAGCAGCAGGTTATTTCAGCTGCTAAGGCCAGCAGGCATATGGGTATTGATGTAATGGCCACTTTTTCTGGCGCTTTGGTGTGGCCCTTTATGTACCCCTGGCCACAGCGACCTCCAGGTCTGGTGGAAACTGGTTTTGAAGAATTGGCCAATAGATGGATGCCGATACTAGATGAGTGTAAAGACCTGGGAGTTGATGTTTGCTACGAAATCCACCCGGGTGAAGATCTTCATGATGGTGCCACCTTTGAGATGTTTCTGGATGCAACAGGAGGGCATGAGGCCGTTCAATTGCTTTACGATCCGAGCCACTTCGTACTCCAGCAACTAGATTATCTGGATTACATCGATCATTATCATGAGTTCATCAAGATGTTCCACGTCAAAGACGCTGAGTTCAATCCTACAGGTAAATCAGGTGTTTATGGAGGCTATCAGGATTGGATTGACCGACCTGGAAGGTTCAGGTCTTTAGGTGATGGTCAAGTGGACTTCAAAAGTATATTCTCCAAACTGAGCCAATATGATTATGATGGTTGGGCTGTGCTCGAGTGGGAGTGTTGCATCAAGTCACCGGTGCAGGGAGCAGAAGAAGGTGCAATTTTCATACAAGACCACATCATCAATGTGACTGAGAAAACCTTTGACGATTTTGCAGGCGGAGATGCAGATGAGGAAGGAAACAAAAAAATATTAGGAATCAACTGAACTTATATATCAAACCGAAAATAATGAAGAAGTCATCACTTTACTCGCTGGTACTGGCTATGGTCGTATTTGCGTGTGGACCAGCTAAGGAGACCAAAGAAGAAACAAGTCAGGAAGAGACCACTACTGAAGTAACGCCGGAAGTAGTGCATAACACTTTAACGGATACTGAAACTGCTGATGGTTGGAAGTTACTTTTTGATGGTGCTACGACCAATGGTATAAGGAATTTCAAGAAGGAAACTTTAGGCAAACGATGGGTAGTAGAGGATGGTACGCTTCATTTTCAAGGTAAAGGAGAAGAGGCAGAAGGCTGGCAGGCTGAAGATGGGGGAGACATCATCATTACCGATAAGGAATATGAAAACTATGAGCTAAAGCTGGACTGGAAAGTATCTAAAAATGGAAATAGTGGTATTATCTACAATGTGATCGAGAGTGATAACTATGACTATGTATGGCAGACGGGACCTGAGATGCAAATTTTGGATAACGAGGGTCATCCAGACGCTCAAATTCTAAAGCACAAGGCTGGAGATCTTTATGACCTGATTGAGTGTGATACCATCAGAGTCAATCCTGCCGAAGAGTGGAATAGCATCAGGCTAGTGGTTAACAAAGGTAAAGTAGAGCATTGGTTAAATGGCTTCAAGGTGGTAGAAACAGAAATGTGGACTGACGACTGGAATGCAATGGTAGCAGGTAGCAAGTTCAAGGAAATGCCAGCGTTCGGGACGGGGAAAAAAGGCCATGTTTCACTTCAGGATCATGGAGATAAGGTTTGGTTTAGAAATATCAAAATCCGAGAGATCTAAAATCAACCTGCCATGAACAAAAGAAGAGACTTTATTAAGACCACTGGGCTGTTAGCAGCGGGATCATTATTGGTACCAGGTTGCGCACCTTCCGCTAAAAGTGAGAATACGGATACTACCGCCAGTGCGGCCGCAAACGAGCCGCCTGTTTTGAAACCTAAGTGGGATATTGGGATCCAACTATATACCCTAAGAAATCAGATAAAAGAGGACTTAGCTGGAACTATCGCCAAAGTGGCTGAAACTGGATATAAGCACCTCGAACTTTTTGGGTACAGAAATAGAGAGTACTTCGGTATGCCAGCGAATGACTTTTACAAGTTATGCTCAGACAATGGTTTAGGGGTTAGTAGTAGTCATCATGGTACAGGAAGGGTAAGGGACGTAGGCGTTCAGGGTACACTCCTTACAGGTTTTGAATTGGCAGTGGAAGATGCTGTCAACGCCGGACAGACACATATAGTGTGCCCTTATTTATTACCAGAGGAACGTAAAACGCTGGATGATTACAAAGAACTCGCAGAGATGTTGAATAAAGCAGGGGAGGTATGTAAACAAGCAGAGGTCACATTCGCTTACCACAACCACGATTTTGAGTTTCAGGAACTGGAAGGACAGATACCGATGTATACGTTGCTAGACGAGACGGATCCAGAGTTGGTGAAAATGGAATTAGATATCTATTGGATTGAAAAAGCCGGATACTCTGCATTAGAATTCTTTAAAAAATACCCAGGCAGGACGGCTCTTTGGCATGTGAAAGACCTTGGAGAGGATGGTAGCACTGTAGCTGTGGGTACAGGTACCATTGATTATACCCAAGTTTTTGCAGCAGCGGGTGAATCTGGTTTACAGAAGTTTTTCGTTGAGCAGGATAACTCACCTGATCCAATAGCCGATATCGCTGTTTCCCACAAAGCTTTGAAAGAGATTTTGGCTGGGTAAGAAGTTACTCCTTCAAAGCATTGACCATTTTCTTTTGGTCTAATTTCAGCATCTGGGTACCAATCAACATGATGATCACAATACTGAAAACCAGAGCTGGTATGATGAAGTAGCCCAGGCTCAAATCGATTCTGTAGGCAAAACTTTCTAGCCATGATTTAGCCAGTAAGTAGGAGAGAGGTACTGCAATACCAATAGCGATGAAGGTGAAGACCAGGAATCTTTTGGCATGAAGCCCAAAGAGTTGCCAGAGTGTGGCGCCAACAATTTTCCGAATACTCATTTCTTTCAATCGTAGGTTCAATAGCATCCAGGACATGGTCATAATAGCCATTGCAGAAGTTAGCAATGAAATGAACAGTCCTAATTCCATCAAAGCTTTTAGTTGAGCATCTGCTTGATATTGATTTTGGATTTTCTGATCCAGAAACGACCATTGAAAAGGTGTTGAAGGAAAGTGACTATGGTATGTGGCTGTCAACTCTCTGATTGTTTCTCCATTTCTGAGGTTACTGGTCTTTAAGAAAAGAAAGTATGCCCACTGGTCATCTTCAAGCCAAACAACCATAGGTTCGATTGCTTCATGCAACGAGGAATGATGAAAGTCTTTAAAAACGCCGACAACTTTGCCAGGATCGCCGCTTTCATCAAAAAGTGTCTGATTTATCGGGTCTTTCCATCCAAAATAGTCGGCAGCGCTTTCATTGATCATAAAGGTCCTCTGATGGATCGGGTCCAGGTCTCTCTGGAAATTTCTCCCAACGACGAGATCAATACCCATAATATCTAAGTAATCGTAGCCCCAGGTTTGGTAATCCATTACAAACCCTTCTTTATTTCCATGTCTGTCTATTTCGAAGTACTCAGTCTTATACAATGAACCGTAGGAACTTTGGCTAGCCATCTCTACTCCTGGGATTTTCAGGAATTGATCGATGATACTACCTGTGCCATTCTCGTAACCCACTACCGGCAGCTCAATGGTAATGACCTGTTCGTCCTCAAAACCCAGATCAGCATCCCTCAGGTAGTTAAACTGATCAATCACTACAAGTGTGAAAATGATCATGGCTGTAGAAAGCACCAGTTGCGCGATTAGTGATTGGTTCTGATTGGCTTGGGTGAAAATGGGGTCTGACATGCTAGATGTCTGTTTTTTACCATTTCTAGATTGGCGCAGTATCCAATAGGCCAATAGTGAGATGAATAAAAATGTCACTAATACCGAGCCAATGAGAACGAGAAACAAAGGTTGCTGGAAAGTGTTAGCATCAATTGCCCAATAGAGCTTTGATGCTAAAAGCTTGTTTCCGCCAAAAAATAGCATGGAAATCAGCGGAATTAACACTGCGGCATTCATTAAGGTAAGCCCTAAAGCACTGGTTTTCTCCCCCATTTTGTGTCCTCCAATCACTCTTAAGACATGCATCTGCTTGGTCTGAAACCTTAAATCAGTCATCGTGATGTTCCAATAATGGAAAACACCAAGCCCAAAGAAGAGAATAGATAGCAGTAGTATAAATCGGATATTGGAAGGCGATCGATGAATTCCAATTTCTTCTTCCATTTCTCCCTCCCAAAGGTGTAGTGATCTCACATTCCTTAGAATAGAATGAACATCAAAGGAGGCAGGGTTTGAGATTTTTACCGTTTCACTGATCTCTTTCTTGTGGCCCAACAAGATATTGTCTATTTGAGATTTTAAAAGTCCCAAATCCGAGCCTTCTACCACTTGAATGTATTGGTACCCATTGAAGTCGGTCCAGGAATCCATCCATGAAAAAGAGCTGCTGGAAATGAGGAGATCGTATTGGAGATGGGAGGTAACAGGGGGATCTTCCACCACACCAACCACATCGAACCACTCACCATTGTTGAAGGAAACTATTTGATTGATTGGGTCTTTGTCTCCGAAGAACTTTCGTGCGGTAGAGGAAGTCAAAACCATGTTATCAGGTTCGTTCAGCGCTTTTGCACTTCCATGGATAAACTTAAGCTCGAACATTTCAGCAAATTCTCCGTCCGCTAAAAGTCCTTTTTCCGCATTAAATACTTTGTCTCCTACTTCATACTGATGCAAGCTGTGCAAAAGGCTTATCTGCGTACCTGTTTCTACTTGAGGCAGTTTCTTCAACTCGTGAATCAGGGCAGTAGGGACCGGCGCATAATTCGTTACATCACCTAAAATGGTGGTTTCAGCGTTTATATTGAAGATGCTTTTAGCTTTTGATAAGTGCTGGTCATAGCTATTTTCCTGTATAGCCAATGTGGCTAGCAGTAGGGCGAAGGCCATGCAGATAGAGAGGCTAAAGGATTTTACACTGAAGAGAAGCTTTTGTTTTCCGGCTCTTCTTTTTAGGATTTTGAGGCCAGCTATTGCCAGGATGAAGAAGGAGGTTGGCTGCTGGTATTTCGAAGGGTTTTTAACGTCAGAAGTAAGGAATCTTAAAAGGTCCAGTAAATAATAGAAACTAGCTAAGGTGTATGAATTGATTTCCAGTCTTTCATAGTAAAGTTCCAGTGCGTCTCCCTGAATCTCATCTTTGTATTCAGGGTCCAGGATCCTTTCAAAAATCCAATCGATCCATTTTGGTGGCTGCTGTTTCATGGTCGCTGGAAGGATAGGGTTGGTAGGTTGTTGTACAATTGAGTTTTGAGTTTGACAATCTCCTGAAGCGTTGTGACCCCCATTTCAGTTAATAGAAAAAATCGCTTACTTCTACCACCTCTCTCTTTTGTAGCTCCACCTACTTTTGAGTTTACCAACCCTTTCGATTGTAGTCTTTTCAATGCTTGATGGACCGCACTTATGTTTACTTGTCGGTTGGCCTCTTTGTCAATAAACTTCATCACTGCCACGCCATAGGCATCTTCCTGCAGTGTGGCAACGGCTAATAACACCAGCTCTTCGAACTCTCCGAGATAACTCCCTTTTTCTTTCATTGAAAATTAGTTATGCAAATATAAAACAAATAATATTTTTACTTTTGCATAACAAATAAGAAATTGATGATGTCATCTAAATTCAATTTTAACCTAAAGGGTATTCCTCTTCTTCTATTGTTGATGTTAAGCTACTCAAATATTCAAGCCCAGTCCAATGTGCTGAAGGGGAAGATATTAGATAAGAAGACCAAGGAGCCCTTGCCTTTTGCTACGGTCAGTATTAAGGGCACTGACCATGGCACCGTTTCCAATTTTCTAGGGGAGTTCACACTTGATATTTCGAAACAAGAGCAAGGGTCAATGCTGTTCGTGTCGATGCTGGGCTATGCGCCATTGAGTGTACAAAACGGAAGTCTGACCTCCTCTAAAATTGTTTTCGAATTGGAAGAACAAGCAATCCTTCTGGAGACATTGCAAATTGACGAGGAGGAGGAAAGTGCGGTTGAAATGATTGCAACTGCGATTGAAAGAATCCCTGAGAATTATCCGTCATCTCCCTACAGACATTATGGTTTTGCACGTGCTCATAAGGCAGAGTGCGGGGAGTACAAACATCTATATGAAGCCGCTTTTAGTGTATTTGGGCCTGGCTACAATACTAAACCCAAAGTAGGTTCGCCCGAGAAAATTTTTGTAGAAGAAAGTCGTCAGACACCTGCTGTTCAGGAATATATGGCAACTACTATGTCTGCTCATCGAAACCCTTTTATTGCCTATTATCATCTTAACGATGTTTTAAAGGTCAGGCAATCTATGGCTACAGGCCAGAATGAGTATAAAGTAGATCGTTACATAGTATTGGATGAGAAGCTCGTGGCAGTCATCAAAGGTCGATTTAACAAGGTGGACGAGAAATATCGGAGCTACACAATATATGTGGATACCGAGACGTACTCCATTCTTCAGGTAGAAATGGATATGCCTACCCCAGAAGGGGAAGTTTGGAACCCTTGGCTTTTGAAGGGAAAGGCAAGTGATTCTTCTTTTATGAGAGTAAAGCATTTGAAAAAGAAGCTGCAGTTTGAGCAGTTTAGAGGCAAATACCTTCCTAAATACATCAACTGGTCAATTATTGGGGATGTAGCTTACAATGATACTGAGGAGTCTTTTTGTGACTGGGAAGCCAGGTTTGAAATGATGTTTTTCGACGTGGACTTTGACAATCCTACCAGGCCAGACAAGAAACGTTTGATGAAAGCAAAAGAGCGAAAGGATCCTGATCTTATGCCATATAACCAGGAGTTTTGGGATACGAGCCCGCTCCCGCTAGCTTTCCCGATAGATGAGAATATTGTAAGGGACCTAGGGTCATTGGAAACTCGACAAATACATTGGATAAAGTAGGTATTCGTTAAAGGTGACTTGTTTATGTCCCGTGAAGTAATCCGTTTATTCGCTTTCGGCGATAATTCAGGTTGCGGTACTTAGGTTTGGTATTCTAATCATGAATAAACTACTTTTTTCTTTTGCCGTATCTGTAAGCTGTGTCTTAGGTGGATGGCTATATCTGCAATCAATGGAAATGATTTGCTATTCCTTCTTGATGTTCGTACTCATCGGGAACGCTACTTTCTGGTCATTAATCAGTCCTCTTTCTAACCGTTTCGCCAAGGTGAATTCATTCAGCCTTAAAACGGCTTCACGTCTCTCATTGGTGGGTGTTGGGCTAACCATTGCGAATCAGGTATTGGTATACACGCTCGTTAGTTTACTATTTGCAGTTTTATTTGGCTGCGAAAGCACTTATTCATTCC
>CAZZHO010000172.1:0-9890 GCA_964653795.1 uncultured Roseivirgaceae bacterium
GTCTATTTAAAATAATTCTGGGCCACAATAACTTTTTGGCACGGTCGTTGTTAGAAAGTAGATATGCTCACCGGCAAAACCAACATAAGAAGTAATCTTACCAAAACTCTCCTAATCATTATAGGAATTGTATTGGCTTTAATCATGAGTTTCAACTCAGGATTGATTGCTTTTGATAATGTTGACGGCACGGGGAACCCAAAGGTCAAAAATCCATTTGCAAAAACTCCAACTGAAACAACAACGCCATCTCCAATTGGAAAGATTTCTCATAATCTGATTAAGGTCGCGGCTGAGAAATTACGGAACCTGTAACTATCTTTAACTCATGAGTAAAAAATTGAGAAGATCAAGTGATGCCGTTCTTGGTGGCGTCTGCGGAGGTCTGGCAAATTACTTTGATTTAGATGTCAGCCTGGTACGCATAGGTTATTTAATCATATCCTTATTAAGTGTGGCTTTTCCAGGCTTTCTGGTTTATATAATTCTTTGGATTGTTGTACCTAAGGATTGACAATATGACCAGCCTCAACCATTGAGTTATAGAGGTTCACCACTCCCCCTGTAACGCTGAGCTTTTTGAACTTTGTTTTCTTGTCCCTCAATCCACTGGTATCCGGGTAGTAAACCTTTAGGTTTTTGAATGATAATGCCCCTTCCAGAATCAGCATTTTTAGCTTTTTCACAGGTATTGTAGAATCGTATGACCACAAAGCCGCTGCCAATGCAGAGACCACCGGAGCCGCCATACTAGTACCGCTGTTTTCTCCATATTGATTATTAGGCATGGTCGAATATATATCTACCCCAGGGGCAAAAACATCCACTTCCATTCTACCATAGTTACTAAAGTCTGCAACTAATAGCTCATTAGGTTTCTTGTCGGATGCACCCACTTCTATCCAGTTTGATGGAATTGTGCCATCCTCAAAAGTCTCTATCGGAAAATGAGTGGCCTCGTCGATATCAACAGCAGCATTTCCAGCGGCATGCACGATCAAAACACCCTTCTCCTCAGCCTTTTTTACGGCAGCATCCACTGCCTTTTTATGTGGAGAGTAGCCCTTGCCAAAACTCATATTGATCACCTTGGCGCCATTTTCAACTGCATATAAAATAGCATTGGCGATATCTTTATCCCGCTCATCTCCATCTGGTACTGCGCGGAGAATCATCAATTTCACATTCTGTGCAATGCCATCAATACCTACATCATTACCACGAACCGCTCCGATAATACCCGCTACGTGTGTGCCATGATCAGCATGGGCACCGAATACATCATTATTTCCGTAATATCTTTCATAGGGATCTTCGGGATCATCTCCTACCAGACCTCTTGGATCATATTCCACGTTGTAATGAAAATCCTTTCTGATCCGATGATATTCTTTGTATTGATCAAACTCTTCTTCGTTGAATCCGCTCTCTAACAACTGCAACATGATCTCCTTGGCCGCCTTGATCCCATCATTGGCAGGATTGATGGAAGAGATCAATTCCTTTGTTACTTCCTCATCCTCAATAAAAGGTTTCAATAGAAATTTTACCTGACTGAGTGTTTCATCAAATTGAGCAATGGATATTAATTCCTTTTCAGAAGAGGCAGCCTTCTTACGGATCGATTCACCCATACTCTTCATCTTTTGATACTTTATAAGTTCCGCTCCCTGCAGCATTGTCGTATCACGACCCTCGAAAGATCTTCTGAGCGCTCGAAAGTGGCGAACTTCTCCGTAGGTTTCATACACCACACTTTGACCATCTGGACCTCCTAGGAAATTCCAACCATTGATATCATCGATATATCCATTGTTATCATCATCTAAGCCATTGGCAGGTATCTCATCTTCGTTTATCCAAATATTATCCTTAAGGTCTTCATGACCTATGTCGACACCAGAATCAATTATTGCTACAATTATATCCTCACGATCAGAACTGCCGATTGCCTCATAAGCCCTATCGACACTGATACCAAGGATACCACTTGCTTCTAAGTCCCTGTTAAACCAGTCGCTGTTTTGAGCATACAGCAACTGCGCCCCAAGCAAAGCAAGGGATGAAAATGCTACCTTTATCACAATTTGAACTAATGTTTAGCCTTCGAAATTAGGCTAAAAAGGAGCAGTTACAAATCACGTTAGTTTAAGTGGGCAAAGGCGGATAACCAACGGCTGGGTACTTCGCCTGTCAAGGCACTTTCATAATCAGAATAATTGCAAGGGATCATCTTGTTGCGCAGAAAGACAGATGAGCTATTGTCTAATGGCACCTCCATCCACCATTTTTCACTGCGCTTGCTTTTGAAAAACCTGATAGAAGAAGGTTCTCCAGTCATACTTACCTCATACACCAGGAAATTGTCAGATTGGAAGTCAAGATCTCCCACACGATGATAAAATCCCTCAATGAAATACCAAATCATGGTGGCAACAACAAAAGCTGTGGTGCCTCTTTCATCGTCCAGATCACTATCTAATTCATAAAACCCGATAGATGTGAGCTTATTATTCAAGCCAGCATACCAGCTTAATTGGCAGGCCTCTTCCCCGGTCAAACCAAATGGCTTGACCCCAACTGCTCCAGGAGCAAACTGCTGATTGAGACTACTCAGATCAAAAGAGACTAAGTCAGCATCTCTTACCAGGGGCTCCATGTCTTTAACGTTTTCTTTTATTGCCCCGAGCCTGATTGCTTCGAAGTTCAAAGAACTCATAAAATTCATAGCCTCCTCTGCCATCAAATATGCCTGATGTGCCAAATGAGTGATTTGAAAAGGTTGCCGGGTTTTACCAGCCACTAGAGACCTTAGATGAGACCTTGAAGCTGAGCCTTCTGATTCAGCATCGAATATTGAATCAAGGACCATCAGATTTACTGGTTCTTCCTGGTTATCGTAACCACCAAATTGTCCTAAAGTCATATCATGGGATGATCCTATGAAAATGGGCACTATTTCCTTAGACAATAGGTAAGAACAAATCTCTTTCACTCTGTGAATGGTGTCATCGTGAGTGGGTCCGTTTCTCAGGTTACCTAAATCAGCAACCTTGTAAGTCGCAGATCCTCTTTGCAAAGTGTATAGGTGCTTCCTTATATTATCCGCTGCTTCGGACAAACCAGATGATTGCGTATCTGCGCCCCTTGACTCCATAAGACCAACTATAGCCAGATGGATTCCTTCTAAATCTGGAACCTGATGATCATAGCAGTAAAAGGACCTTCCGAATCCTTCATGAGAAGATATGATTTCCTGGAGTTGTTCACCCAAAGGATCAAAGAACAGTGATAAATCCATAAGGAGATTTTGGACACAAAAAAAGGGAAATTATCCATTTCCCTTTCAAAAATATCATGGTCTGAGATTATCCACCAAAATCATCGAATCGGATATGCTCGTCTGGAATACCATAGTCCTCTCCCATTTTCTGAACGGCCTTATTCATCAATGGAGGACCGCAGAAGTAAAGCTCGATTTCTTCAGGAGCATCGTGCTTCTCCAGGTACTCATCAATCACGGCTTGGTGAACGAATCCAAGGAATCCATCACCATCCGGATCATCAATATCTTTTTTCACTTTCCAGTTATCTTCTTCCAGTGGCTCAGAAAGCACAACATAGAATTTGAAATTCGGGAAGTTTTTCTCTAGCTCATAGAAATGCTCTAGGTAGAAAAGCTCTCTTCGGGATCTACCGCCATACCAGTAGGTCACTTTACGACCAGTCTTCAGAGTCTTGAAAAGATGATAGAGGTGAGACCTCATTGGTGCCATACCAGCTCCACCACCTACGTAAAGCATCTCGCTTTCAGATGGATTGATAAAGAACTCTCCGTAAGGTCCTGAAATAGTTACTTTATCTCCAGGCTTCAGGCCGAAAATATAAGAAGAAGCAATGCCTGGATTCACATTCATCCATCCATTAGCTGCTCTATCCCATGGCGGTGTGGCCACCCTTACGTTCAACATGATTTCTCTTCCTTCTGCAGGATATGAAGCCATCGAATAAGCACGCTCAATGGTTTCAGTGTTTTTCATTTTCAAATCCCAAAGCTTGAAGTTGTCCCACTCCGTTTGGAATTTATTAGGATCATCATGCTCCTCAGGGTGGGCAGTGATATCAATGTCTTTATAGTCTACTTCGCACTTAGGCACCTCGATCTGGATATATCCTCCTGCCTGATAGTCCATATCTTCAGGAATCTCAACAACAAACTCTTTGATGAAACTTGATACGTTCCAGTTTCGCACCACAGTCGCTTCCCATTTCTTGATTCCGAAAATTTCCTCAGGAATTTCGATTCGAAGGTCGTTTTTCACTTTCACCTGACATGAAAGACGAACATTTTCCTTCTTCTCGGTTCTGTTCAGGTGACCTTCCTCAGTAGGTAGTACATCACCTCCTCCTTCTAATATTTTACACTTACACATGGCACAAGTACCTCCACCTCCACATGCAGAAGGCAAAAACAACTTCTGTGCGCTTAGAGTGGAAAGAAGGGTGCTACCTGCAGTTGCAACGATTGTGTTTTCTTCATCTCCATTTACAATGATTTTCACAGGACCAGATTGGACTAATTTGGACTGTGCAACCAGCAAAATGAAAACCAGAAGTAGTATGACCGCTGTAAAGGCGATGACCGCCGTAATTACAATTGATGACATAGATAAATTTCTTTTGAAATTCGGATAGCAAATATAGTAACTAATGAAAGTCGAGCAGCCATGTTATCCACATTCTACTTCTCCTTTCATCAACATTAACAGTCCGTAATTAAGTAAGGTTATTTAATCATTTGAAGGAGCATCGTAATTCTCGACTTTAACTGTCTTCGGTCGACAATAAAATCAAGAAATCCATGATCCAATACGAATTCAGCACTTTGAAACCCTTTTGGTAAATCCTTTCCGATGGTCTCTCGAATAACCCTGGGTCCGGCAAACCCTATAAGCGCTCCAGGTTCTGCTATGTTAAAATCACCCAACATGGCAAATGAGGCGGTTACACCGCCAGTAGTGGGATCAGTCAACAACGAAATATAGGGAAGTCCTGCCCGTTCCAATAAATTCAATCGGCCCGATATTTTTCCTAATTGCATCAATGAAATGCCAGCTTCCATCATCCTGGCTCCTCCTGAACGGGATATCATCAGAAATGGCGTTTTATTTTTTATGGCATTGTCAATTCCACGAGCAATTTTCTCTCCAACTACCGAGCCCATAGATCCACCAATGAATGAGAAATCCATACATCCTATGGTAATAGGCAAACCATTGATCTTGCCCTGCGCAGTTCTAACAGCATCCTTCAACTGTGTTTTCTTCTGAGATGAGACAACTCGATCAGGATACTTTTTAGTATCTACAAAGCTTAATGGATCAGCTGACGTCATATCAGCATCCAGCTCAGTGAATTCGTTATTGTCAAAAAGGATCTCGAAGTATTCCTTGGAGCCTATCTTGACATGAAAATCATCCTCTGGAGATACATAAGAGTTGTTGCGCAACTCTCGCATGTGTACGATAGTACCCTTTGGGGTTTTGTACCAGAGACCATCCGGCACTTCTTTTTTCTGGGTAGTAGGAGTCTGTATTTTTTTGTCCTGTCTATTAAACCAAGCCATACACGCCTATAATAATTGGGACGGCAAAGCTAAGACATAAGTCCGAACTCCCTAGGTAAGAATGAGGATGATTTCGCTCAGTTGGTCCCGGCTAATGAGGCGGAGGTAACTGGCTCTTCAAAGCTGAAAGACTTCAAGTCATTAGAGACATTCTCAGCCCTCACTCTCAAAGCGGAAGGAGAAACATCCAATACTTTTTCCAGCCTCTTGTATAAGTCACTTCTCTCGGCATACTGATTCTTCAAAAAATCCACATCTAAATCTGACTCCTTCTTACCTGCGATATTGATGTTTTTCTGAAGGGCCTTTTGCTCTTTCTTTAGAAGTGGTAAGAATGCTTTAATCTCATCTTTTGCAGCCTTGAAGTTTCTGGCATCAAGTGCTCTTACAATTGCCGACTGCTTATTGGAAAGCTCAGCGTTGTTGCCATCCTGGGCGTAAGTGGCGGTAGCTCCTGAAATCATCAGAAGAAACACAAAATTTCTTAAATGCTTCATAACCAAATAGATATTGATTGGAAGCAAAGTTTGAATTGAAGTGAAACCAATAGCAAGAAACTTTCGATCAATGACCGATAAATTTCGATAATTGGTTTACACAACCAATAATTAAGTGCTGTAAATCAGAAACTTATGATTATTTCAACTCTTCGTAATCCACATATTCTCCGCCTTTGAAGTCTTTTTTGTCCCCTTTTTGAGGAACAAAATCAACATCTACATTGGAGCCTGGTGGCCTCTTGGGTGTAGTACGAGACTGTTTTTCATAGCTACTTCCTCCCAAAGAAAGAATTTTAAAAAGCACTCCCCCTACACGGTAAAGAAAATAGCCAACTATAAAAATGATTAATAGAAACTTGAGCATTACCCTATTAAACCTATCTACTTAAGAAGTGGTTACGTTCGGCATAAATATCCAGGAAGTAATCGTCCATCAAATCATCGATGAAGTAAATAGCCTCACCAGTAGATTTCATCTCAGGCCCTAATTCCTTATTGACATTGGGGAACTTGTTGAAAGAAAAGACGGGCTCCTTGATGGCATATCCTTTCTTCACAGGTTTGAATTTGAAGTCTTTCACCTTCTTGTCTCCAAGCAGGATCTTGGTGGCATAGTTGACGTATGGTTCCTGATAGGCTTTACAAATAAATGGCACCGTTCTTGAAGCTCTTGGATTGGCCTCAATGATGTAAACCTTGTCATCTTTAATCGCAAACTGGATATTGATCAGCCCAACAGTTTTCAGCGCCAAAGCGATGCGCTTGGTATAGTCTTCAATTTGTCGAAGGACGAAATCACCAAGATTATATGGCGGCAACACGGCATAAGAATCGCCAGAGTGAATTCCTGCCGGCTCTATATGCTGCATGATGCCGATTATGTAGACATCCTCACCATCGCAAATGGCATCTGCTTCTGCCTCAATAGCTCCTTCCAGGAAGTGATCCAACAGAATTCGGCCATCCAATTTCTTCTGCAAGAGATTCACCACATGTTGCTCCAACTCTTGCTCATTGATAACGATCTTCATGCTCTGACCACCTAACACATAGGAAGGTCTTACCAGAAGCGGAAATCCAATCTCTTTGCATAATTCAAGTGCTTCGTCCGCATCATCAATAGTACCGTATTGAGGATAAGGGATCTCAAGTTCCTTTAGCAGGTCAGAGAATCTACCTCGATCTTCCGCCAGATCTAAAGCTTCAAAGCTCGTTCCCAATATCTTGATACCGTATCGGTCCATCTTCTCTGCTAGCTTCAACGCCGTTTGTCCACCCAGCTGCACAATAACTCCTTCTGGCTTTTCGTGCTCTATGATGTCATAGATGTGTTCCCAGAAGACAGGCTCGAAATAGAGTTTATCTGCTACGTCAAAGTCTGTTGAAACTGTTTCCGGATTACAGTTGATCATGATGGTCTCATACCCAGCTTCCTTAGCTGCCAACACGCCATGCACGCAGGAATAGTCAAATTCTATTCCCTGGCCAATTCTGTTGGGGCCAGAGCCCAAGACCAATACTTTTTTCTTATCCGAAACATGAGATTCGTTCTCCTCAGCAAATGTCGAGTAGTAGTAAGGTGTCTGTGCTTCGAATTCCGCGGCGCAGGTATCGACTAATTTAAAAACACGCTTGATTCCAGCTGCCACCCTTTTCGTATGCACTTCGCTCTCCAGACACTTCAAAAGATGAGCAATTTGCCTATCGGCATAACCTTTGGTCTTCGCTTCTTTTAACAGCTCGATAGGTATCGTATCAAGGGTATATTCCTCAATCTGCTTTTCGAGCAAAATCAATTCTTCGATTTGGTTCAGGAACCACGGATCTATCTTTGAAAGCTTGTAAATGGTCTTGAAAGGAATGCCAAGCTTGAAGGCATCATATAAGTGGAATAACCTGTCCCATGACGGGTTTTCAAGGCTATAGAGAATCTTATCCTGGTCTGTCAGCTCTTTGCCATCAGCACCAAGTCCATTTCTTTTAATTTCCAGAGATTGACAAGCCTTTTGAAGTGCTTCCTGGAAATTGCGTCCAATACCCATTGCCTCACCAACGGCTTTCATTTGAAGGCCTAGCTTCCTGTCCGATCCTTTGAACTTATCGAAATTCCATCGTGGGATTTTGACAATCACGTAATCCAACGCAGGTTCAAATAGCGCAGAGGTAGTGCCGGTGATTTGGTTCTCTAGCTCATCTAAGTTGTATCCGATGGCCAACTTGGCCGCGACCTTCGCAATTGGGTAACCGGTAGCTTTAGAGGCCAATGCAGACGAACGAGAAACCCGAGGATTGATCTCAATTCCAATGATCTGATCAGTGACCGGATCTACTGAGAACTGTACGTTACACCCTCCTGCGAATTGGCCTATTCCATTCATCATCTTCTTAGCCAAATCTCTCATTTCCTGATAAACAGTATCAGGTAAGGTCATCGCCGGAGCTACCGTAATAGAGTCACCTGTATGAACGCCCATTGGATCGAAATTCTCAATCGAGCAGATGATGATGATATTTCCAACATTGTCACGCAGCAACTCCAGCTCGTACTCTTTCCAGCCGAGGATACTTTGCTCGACTAATACTTCATGAATAGGTGACGCTTTCAAACCCCGATCCAAGGCCACGTCAAAGTCTTCGGCAGAGTTGACAAACCCTCCACCGTAGCCTCCTAAAGTGAAGGAAGGTCGTATCACCAATGGAAAGCCTATTTCCTGCGCAATTTCTTTTCCTTTTAGAAAGGAGGTGGCCGTTTCACCTTTACAGACGTTGACACCAAGCTCGTGCATCTTCAGCCTGAACTTCTCCCTATCCTCAGTAGTCTCTATGGCTTTAATGTCCACACCAATCATCTTGACGCCAAACTTGTCCCAGATCCCTGCCTGTTCGCACTCTATAGCGAGATTCAATGCAGTTTGTCCACCCATGGTTGGTAGTACTGCGTCGATCTTGTGCTTACTCAATATCTCCCGCACCGATTTTTTCGTCAGTGGCAACAAATAGATGTTGTCCGCTGTGACCGGATCGGTCATAATAGTTGCCGGGTTGGAGTTGATAAGCGTTACCTCAATGCCTTCTTCCTTCAAGGCCCTTGATGCCTGAGAACCAGAGTAATCGAACTCACACGCTTGTCCGATAATGATGGGACCGCTACCAATTATTAGAATTGATTTTATCGAGGTATCTCTAGGCATAATAAGGTATGGTTTTTAGGTAGGTACAAATTGTGGCAAAATTAAAGTGCCCCCGTGAAATGGGAGTTAGGATGTGGAAAAATAATTTCCTAATAAGGAGGCACTAATCTATTTAACAAAATCTAGCACCCAGGACCGAATAAGATCAGTATCAAGCGGCTTTTCCATAGTGGCATCAGCTTGCTCAATCTTATCCGCACCTATTTTGTCTACCCGTGTGTCATAGACTGCTTTATTATAGGACTTGGTAAACTCAGGATGACCCTGAATACCCAAGATATTTTGCCCAACCTGGATCATTCCAAATGGACAATACACACTTTCGGCAATCACTTCCCCGTAGGGTGGCAACTCGACTATCTGATCCTGACACAGCATGGAAATACTGAATTTCTCAACCTGTGGCTTCATCCAGTCTTTATCACCGATAATTCGGAAATCATGCACGCCAATACTCCATCCGGATCGAGCTGGGGATACTTTTCCTCCCAATGCATGGCCAATCAATTGGTGTCCAAAGCAAACGCCAAAGAATTTCTTGCCATAAGATTCAATGTCTACTAAAAGCGATGA
>CAZZHO010000173.1:0-9868 GCA_964653795.1 uncultured Roseivirgaceae bacterium
CATGGATGTCATAGAGGAAGATGGCATTTTTAAAGTCATCTTGCCTATACTTGACTTGCAATGAGATACATCATAATAGAAGACGAGCAGATTGCCGCAAACCGGCTAAAAAATCTTATTCATACACTCCGACCTAACTACGAATACGTTACTACGCTGGACTCGGTGGAGGGTGCTACCATTTCATTGAGGGCATTGAAGTTTGACTTACTATTCATGGATATCCAACTGGCAGATGGTTTGTCCTTTGAAATCTTCGATGAGATTTCGATGAAAAAGCCTGTCATCTTCACCACTGCCTATGACCAGTATGCAATTCGAGCCTTCAAGACCAATGGAGTTGATTACCTACTCAAACCGATAGATGAGGATGAGCTAGAAGGAGCCATTGGCAAATTTGAAAGTCAATTTGTTAGCCAGCAACAGTCGGATGAAAAGCCTGATTTCTCGGAAGAGATCAAAAAAGTAATTGAATCTGTTCAACAGAAAGATGACTACAAGGAGCGGTTCGTAGTGAAAATAGGAGACCATATAAAGTCTATTCCTGTAGGAGATATCGAATTGTTCTATAGTCAGGAGAAAACCACCTTCCTGCTATCGAAAGATGGAAGAAATTATATCATCGATTTTCCATTGGATCGACTTGTAGAATTGGTTGACCCTAAAAAGTATTTTAGAATCTCAAGGAAATTCATCGTGCACATGGATTCGATTGATGATATTCTGGCCTTTTCGAATTCCAGGTTAAAACTGAAAATCAGGAACTTTCAGGATGAAAATGTGATTGTGGCTCGTGAAAGGGTACAGGAGTTTAAGCAGTGGCTTGATCAATAACCCTATCGATTTCAGTTAGAGTTTCGGTAGAAGTGAATATATTGATAGAAAAATTCACCCCGATTCATGCTAAACCTTGCTTCGATTTTAGAGATCTCGGCCAGAGACCATAAAGACAACACCGCTTTCATATTTGCGGATAAAGAATATTCCTTTGATCAGATAAACAAAGCTGCCAATCAGGTAGCAAATGGACTTGTGAGTCTTGGCATAGCGAAAGGTGACAAGGTGGCTATCAGTTGCTTCAACTTGCCTTACTTCCCCATTATCTACTTTGGTATTTTGAAGGCCGGGGCCGTGGTAGTGCCATTAAGTGTCCTGCTAAAATCAGATGAAATTGAATATCACTTAAAAAACAGTGAAGCCAAGGCTTATTTCTGTTTTCATGGAACAGAAGAACTGCCTATGGCGAAGATGGGGAGTGCAGGATTTGAAAAGGTCGTGGGTTGTGAGCATTTCATCACCATCATGCCTACTCCTGATATGCCGTCTTCAGTACCAGGGTGTAAGACCTTTGGTGAACTTGTAGCAAACCAATCTCCGGAATTTGATATTGCTGTAACGGAAACTGATGACACTGCGGTTATTGTCTATACCTCTGGCACTACGGGCTTTCCAAAAGGAGCTGAACTGAGTCATTCTAACCTGATCATGAATGCCATAGCCTGCAAAGACTTGTTTGGCTCGAATGCTGGGGATACGCAGCTGGTGGTGTTGCCGCTCTTTCACATTTTCGCCATGACAGTATTGATGAATACAGGCGTTATGACAGGTGCTTGTAGCGTGCTATTGCCGCGATTTGATGCAAAAGATGTGTTGGGGCTATTGCAGAAGCATGAAGTCTCAGTTTTTGCTGGCGTTCCTACCATGTATTGGGGTCTTGCAGCGTATGATGGCAATGAATTTGATTTAGACGCCATTGCTAAAAATCTTCGGATGAGTATTTCAGGTGGTGCGTCACTTCCGGTGCAAGTATTAAATGACTTTGAAGCAAAATTCAATGTGCCCATTCTTGAGGGGTATGGTATGTCAGAAGGATCTCCGGTGGTTACTTTCAACAAGAGTGAGAAAGAGCGTAAGCCAGGCTCTATAGGCCTTCCGATTTGGGGAGTAGAGGTGAAATTGGTGGATGCTGATGGAGCTGAAGTTCCGGTAGGGGAGAAAGGTGAGTTATGGTATCGGGGCCACAATGTGATGAAGGGGTACTACAACAACCCTGAAGCTACTGCTGACACCATCACTGATGGGTGGCTGCACTCAGGAGATATTGCCATTAAGGATGAAGAGGGGTTTTTCTTTATTGTGGATAGAACCAAGGATATGATCATCAGAGGTGGTTTGAATGTCTACCCAAGAGAAGTAGAAGAAGTGATCATGAAACATGATGCGGTGAGCCTGGTTGCTGTGATAGGCATTCCTGATGAGAAGATGGGCGAAGAGATCAAAGCCTTTGTAGTTCTGAAAGATGGCCATGAGGCTAACTCGGAAGATATCATGTCCTACGCTGAAGGGAAACTTGCAGCATACAAATATCCCAGGGTGGTGGAATTCCTGGATGCCATGCCTATGAGTGCCACAGGGAAGATTCTAAAAAAGGAATTGAGAAAAGCATAGAATTTTACAATTGGAACCATAAAGTCCCCTCTCCTTGAAACATTTATTCGACAATTACGAATTATATATTAATTTCGTTTTTGTCGAAAATATAAATTATGAAAGGAACGCATCTTGGGGAGCTAGAGGAAATTGCTTTGCTGGTAGTCGCCAATCTTTACGACAATGCTTACGGTGTAGCGGTCAAATTGGAGATAGAGGAGAAGGCAGGTCGGAAGATCACCATTAGTACTGTGCACAACGTACTTCAGCGGTTGCAAGAGAAAGGATTTCTGGACTCCAGGTATAGTGAGCCTACTAAAGAGAGGGGAGGTAAGCGGAAGCTACTTTTCAGGGTTACTAAGGCAGGGCAACTAGCATTGGAAACCAGTCGTGGTATCAGAGAGCAACTCTGGAATGGTATCCCAAGGATAGCTTTTGACAACTGACGAATGAAATCGCTGGTCGATAAGTTTCTGCCGCTGTTTTGCAAGCCACAGTTACTAGAAGGGATTGAGGGAGACCTGGATGAGTTGTATCAGCTTGACCTGGAGCGAAACCCAAAGAAAGCCAACTGGAAATATCTGCTCAATGCAATAGCATTCATTCGATATCACCGACTTAGAAAATCACACTTTTCAAAAACTCAAAATCATATGTCTCTATTCAAGAACTACGTGAAAATCTCTTTTAGAGATCTTTTGCGCAACAGGACTTACACTGCTGTCAATATGCTCGGGTTGGTCTCCGGGTTGGCAGTTTCTCTTTTCATACTTCAGTATGTTTTATACGAGGTAAACTTTGATCGCTTCCACGCGGATTTTGATCGGATCTACCGAGTAATAAACGACCGCTATCAGCATGGAGAACAGGTGCAACATGGCACGATCACCTATCCTACAATAGGACCTGTTATGGCCAAAGATTTCCCTGAGGTAGAGGCTTATACCAGAATGACCATTGCGGGAAGGATGTATGTGAGGTATGATGGTAATCTACACATCAGCGATGAAGGTTTGGTGGCTGATGAGCACTTCCTGGAGTTCTTTTCTTTCAAGACGCTGCATGGTGATGCTAGCACGGCCTTGGATGCTCCCTATGACGTGGCCATCACCGAGAGCTACGCAAAGAGAATCCTGCCGCCTAACACCCCCGTTGAGGCAGCGCTAAACTCCACTATCGCAGTAGATGGAGATATCTGTGAGATTAAGGCGATTTTGGAAGATGTTCCAGCCCAATCGCATCTACAATTTGAAATACTGGTGTCATATAGGACTTACATTCTAGAGTGGAATGAAGGAGTGGACAACAGTTGGACCTGGTCAGATTTTTACCATTACATCAAGACTACACCTGATACCAATGTGGCAGATATGTCCAGGAAGTTGGAAGAGTTCGGGATAACATACTTTAAAAACGGCGAGGTTTCTGGTAGTGTGGAGCGGTTTTGGTGGCAGCCTTTAGCTGATGCCCATTTTGATAATTCTATGGAATATGAAATTGGAGCAACTATTGAAGGGGAGATCGTTTGGCTGATGCTAGGTATTGCTTTATTCATTTTGGCAGTGGCCTGGGTTAATTACATCAACCTGACATCCAGTCGATCGTTGCAGAGGGCTAAGGAAGTCAGCATTAAGCGATCAATTGGAGCCGGGCACGGTAACATTATTGGACAGTTTGTGGTAGAAACGCTGATGTTCAATGGGTTGGCCTTAATATTGGCCATCGTAGTGATGATCCTGATCCAACCATTTTTCAATAACCTGACAGGTATCCCATTGTCATTTGAATTACTCTTTTCGGATTTATTCGGTATTCCTTTCCCTGCGCTATTTGTATTGATATTCCTATTGTCCGGCGTGGTGGTTTCGATTTATCCTGCATGGCTAGTATCTAAGTTCCAGGCTAAAGACGTAATGCACGGGAGATATCGATTGAAAGGTGAGTCAGCCTGGTTGAGAAAAGGGTTGGTGGTATTTCAATTTGCCATTGCCGTTGTGCTCATCAATGCTGCCATGTCCATTGCGGACCAGATCGAGTACATGATGAACAAAGACCTGGGAATAGAAATAGATGAAACAATGGTTTTGTATGGTCCAAGCCTGACAGATTGGGATAGTACTTTTATTGAGCGAGCGGATAGGTTTAAGAATTCCTTGGCGACTATACCAGGAGTGAAGAGTGCCTCAACTTCAAGTAGAGTTGCTGGAAATGGTATGGGTAGGATTTTTGAGGTCAAAAGTATGGCTGATCCTGATGCTAAGAACCTTACGGTAAACTTCTTTGATGCCGATCATAATTACGTCGATGTGTATGGTCTTAAAGTGTTGTCAGGCAGGGACTTTGGACCCAACGATCACCATCAGGACGGAAGACAAATTAAAAACATCATGATCAATGAGGCAGCCGTTTCACAGCTTGGAATTGAAAGTGTAGAGGCCGCTGCAGGAGCATCTGTTGAATTTTGGGATCGCAAATGGACGATCATAGGAGTAGTAAATGATTTCCATCAGCGATCACTGCATGAGAAAATTGGTCCGCTGTTTTTACTCCCATTTTACAATACTGGAAGTGCTATTTCGATAAGGTTGGATGGGCCTATTCAAGAGAGAACCCTGGCGAAAATAGAAGAGGAGTTTAACGCCACTTATCCAGGAAACTATTTCGACTACTATTTTCTCAAAGATCGGTACGAACGTCAGTACGCCGCAGATTTGAGACTAGGTAAGATCAGCCAGATATTTACAGTGTTGTCAATGATAATGGTGGTGCTTGGGCTTTATGGCCTTTTGACCATGACACTCAATAAGAAAGTCAAAGAGATCGGTATCCGAAAGGTGTTGGGTGCGCGCTTAGAACAGATCCTCGTCGTGCTGGCAAAAGAATTTACCTGGCTGATGCTCTTGGCGCTGGTTATAGGGATTCCTATTAGCATTTATGGCATCCAGGAATGGAAAGCGGGTTTTGCCTACACCAAAGAGACCCAAATGGCTTTGATCGCTTTCTCATCTTTATTGGTGGTTGCGATAAGCATCATGCCTGTTATTCTACAAAGCGGTAAAGTGATGAACAACAATCCGGTGGATTCCTTAAGAGCCGAATAATACTATTGGGGCGGAAGCAACTTCAACAGGCTTCCGTCTCTTTTTATTTCCTCCTCATTCATCATCATCTTTCTGAATTCTCCATTGACATACATCTGCGCTTGATCATCATAGTAAGGACTAAAAAGTACTCCTGATTGTCCTGTGGGTAGAATACTCCATGAGTTATTTCTAGGGTCGGAGAGATCTATAATCCTTCTGGTAGATGGGCCAAAGGATGTTTTGTATTCACCCTCGCTAGTCCATTTGAATCCAAGGTTGTTAATCACCTCGTTAGTTGCCGCTACAGCGAAAGGCCCTACATTCAGGTATTTTCCCAGGGTTGGATTAACACCCAAAGCATGACCATGGGTTAAGGAATGCACTTTTTGCCATTGCCATTCCTTCCAGTTTTCACCCAATTCTTCTTTTAAGTTGGTGATCGCTTTTTCGTAGGAGGAAGCAATGATTTCATTCCTGGATTCAGTTTCATCTGTAGATACATTGTCCCACCAGATCGATTGCTCATTATTTATCAGTACCTCTATTGCACGTTTGAAGAGATTTGTTTGAAGGAACACTTCCCATTGAGCCGAATCCATTTCATCGCGCATGCAAGCTGTGATTGTCTCGTGAGCCCACTTTTGGAAAACAGTTGCAGCGACAGATTCTTCCCTGAAAGCGCCATCCCAATCAGTAAGTTCGGCCTTTAGACCTTCATCGGACTCATTAATTTGTGAAAGCATTATCGGTTTGATTTCCCGGAAAAGAATAGAAGTGTTATCCAGCATCATCTTTTTCACATCATCGACACTGAATTTTTGTTGTCCATCCAGTAGTTCAGTAATTCTTTCCCCACGATCGTCTGGCAGGTAGTATCCGGAGTAAAAGATTCCATTCACAGAATCGGGCTGGTTGTTAGCACTGTAAGTATAGCCTTTTGGAGGATTGACAGCTCTGGGATTCTGATCAAAAGGCCTTAAGCTATCTGCTTCTTCCAGCCCTGTAGAACCATCTCTGAAGGTCTTAGAAACGAGTTCATTCTCTCTGTAGATTAACCCTCCTGATGCCCACCAGGCATATTCACCCTGGTCGGACCCAAACATCACATTTAGCCCGGGAGCATGAATCATGGAAGCTGCGTCCTGTGCTCCTTTCACTTCCTTTAATCCTGTGAATAAGTAAGTTGCTTCGAATGACTTATTTGCATGATTGGTGTACACCCAATGCATGGATACCTTATCTTCTAGTGGGATACCCAAAATGTTGGAAATGATAGGGCCATGATGAGATTTGACTATCGTGAAGTCTACATCTTCACCATCTTTCACTATGATTTTTTCTTGCTGGTACTCAAAATTTCTCCATTCATCTTTGAACCAGTATTGAGTGGTGTCATCCGGGTTAATTTTTTCTACAAAGAAGTCAATGTCGTCATTTTCGAACATGGTAAGCCCTGTGGCCGCATTGGCATTGTGCATCAATGGCGGGAATGGATAGCCACCCAGGAAGTACCCGTAATATTCACCTTCATCATGTGATAAATGCGCCTCGTACCATACAGCTGGTTGCGCAAAACCGATATGAGGATCATTGGCCAAGATGGTGTTGCCAGTGGTGGTTTTATCCGGACCTAGCACCCAGCTGTTACTACCGATGAATAAGGGCAAAGGCATTTGATCTAAAACGGCTGTAGTCATTTCGGCTATTGAGGTGCTTCCATTTGTTACTGGTATTTTGACATCCATTGGCTGCTGGAAGACCGGGAGATCTTTGATATAGACACTGTCGAGTTGTTGGTACAGGGCTGTTATCAGTGGGTCCAGTCTTTGTGCGTGCGCGAAGCTAAAGGACATGTATCCCAATACTTCAAACATATCGTCAAATTGGAATGGCATGATTTCCACACCTAGCAAGCGATGCTCCAGTGTTCCAGGGCCGGTAGCTATATAGTGATTGATACCCTGGAGATAGGCATCTGCTAACGTTTTGATCTTGGAATCGGATTTTGATAAGTCTTCGGCATTCTTTCTGGCATATTCTGAGATTCCAATGGTTCTTAAGAAGATATCGGTTTCAACAAGATCGGGACCAAATAGCTCACTTAGGCTTCCGCCACCGACATGCCTTAAGAGTTCCATTTGCCATAAACGATCTTTAGCATGTACATAACCTAAAGCCCTGTAAGCATCTACTTCTTTCTCTCCATAAATGTGCGGAATGCCATGCTCTGTGTAGTAAACCTCTACATCACTTCCGAGGCCTGATAAATTCATTTCACCTTCATAAGATGGTGTAAGCTTTACTTTGAAGTATAGGAGCACCCCAATTACTACTCCGATCAGAAATAGAACAATGAGGGCAAGGATTTTGAGGGCTTTCATTTTTGTAGGTTCGTTTTTCAATACTCACAATCACCTGCAAATAATCTGTTGCTGGTAGTGTGCTTTGGTCTGGGGGTTGATTAGATAAGTTCTAAGCTAATACTTATTTAGGAAAGGCTATCTAAGTCGGTTTTGTTGTAGTCCAGACAAGAAATACTCCAATTGACCTGATTCGTGCGCTTTCTTTATCTCACTATATGATATTTGAGGAAAGTTGAATTTATGAGTAATCTTCTTAAGATTGGAATGGCCCAAATCGCCCCGGTTTGGTTGAATAAACAAGGGACTTTAGAAAAGGTAGTATCCTATATCTCTCAGGGCGGTCAGGAAAGTTGTGATTTGGTGGTATTTGGAGAAGGTCTGTTACCAGGTTATCCTTTTTGGTTGTCCATTACTCAAGGCTCAGAATTCAACTCTAAGGATCAGAAAGAAATACACGCCCATTATATGCGCAATGCCATCCAGATAGAAGCAGGGGACCTTGACAATGTCAAGAAGGTGTGTAAAGATCTAGGTGTCGCTACTTATTTGGGGATAATTGAAAGGCCAAGGGACAGGGGAGGACATAGCCTGTATTGCTCATTGGTTTATATCAACAAGGAAGGAGAAATTCAATCAGTTCATAGAAAGCTTCAACCCACTTTTGAGGAGCGCCTCACCTGGTCACCAGGAGATGGTAATGGCCTTCAAGTCCATGATCTAAATGATTTCACTGTTGGAGGCTTGAATTGCTGGGAAAACTGGATGCCTTTGGCACGGACGTCATTATATGGGCTTGGAGAAGACCTTCATATAGCTGTTTGGCCAGGCTCTCTCCAGAATACCGAAGATATCACACGGTTCATGGCCAAGGAAGGCAGGTCTTTTGTTGTATCTGTCTCAAGTCTTATGAGTAAAAAAGACTTTCCTACGGATACGCCACATCTCGAGACTATATTAGAGAAAGCGCCTGATATCCTGGCGAACGGAGGGTCTTGTATAGCTGGCCCGAATGGAGAATGGGTAGTAGCTCCAGTCTTAGATGAAGAGAGACTGATTGTGGCAGAGATAGATCACAATCGTGTACTGGAAGAGAGACAGAATTTCGATGCAGTAGGACACTACTCCAGACCTGATGTTACCAAATTGGTCGTAAATCGAGAAAGAATGTCTGTGCTCGATTTGAAGGGTTAATCCCAAGAAAAGTAATAGGTGCAGGTATTGGAGGTGGATACCACTCTCACCTCTACATTCTTACCGCCCATCAATTCTATACCTCTCTCAAAATACCCTGCAGTACTTTCATCGTCCTGAAGGGTAAAAGTGGCATCTTGAAGTTTCAATTCTCCTCTCTTTTCGTCGGTTTTTTGATATTCTGCTGTACCATCGCTGTAGTATTGCTTCCTCACAGAAGGATATCTTCTCAACACATCGTGAGGGTCATTTCCTTGAATAAAAGTTTTGTGGATAGAATTGAGGTTCGCTTCTGCTGAGGCCTTACCAAGCTCACGGTATACGCTGATCTCGTTGTGAGGGTCCAACTCTTTAGCTATGGCTTCATCCAGCCGAGCATTTAATTCTATTGGATATTGGGAAATGGCAATCACAATACCCCGAAGTTGCTTTTGGTCTTCATCATTTAACCTATCTAGTACTGAGTCTAGTGTCTTTTCTCCGTACTTGGATTTTAGATGTTCTAACCGCGCTTTAATGGAAGAACCTTTGATTTTCGTTGACATGGCTGTGTTTTATCTTCAGAATTTATGGTGTTCTCACTGTTTTTAAAATTGGCAGTTAGCGCGTGGAACCTTCTTCCTAGCTATATGAATATGTACTTGCCGAAATTTGTAAATTTCAGGATGCAAAGGTTATTGCTGCTTTTTATTGTATCCATCTTCTTTCATTGTGCTCAAGCTCAGGATGACCCGCGATTTTTAAAAGTGGTCGACTCAATTAATCAAATTGAAGATGACAAAGCCCAAATCGATGCTTTGC
>CAZZHO010000174.1:0-9741 GCA_964653795.1 uncultured Roseivirgaceae bacterium
TCCGATCAGAACCAAAGGCATTATTCGCATGGGGCGCAAAGGTAAGGGCATTCGTAGCTTCTATAGTTTAGTTTTGCTAACTCAAATTGCATCAGATTGAAAACGAAGGGACGAAAAAAAGACAAAGTCAACATTGTAACGCTGGGATGTTCTAAAAATATTGTGGACTCTGAGGTAATGTTGACCCAATTGAAAGGGAATGACATTGATGCTTCTCATGAATCCATGGAAGATGATGCGAATATCGTGATCATCAATACCTGCGGGTTTATTGATAATGCCAAACAAGAATCCATAGACACGATCGTCAGATATGCTGACGCGAAAGAAGATGGGTTAGTAGACAAGGTATACGTAACAGGCTGCCTCTCTCAACGATACAAGGATGATCTGGCTTCGGAAATTCCTGAAGTGGATGCATGGTTTGGTACGATGGAGCTACCCATGCTTCTCAAAAAATTCAACGCGGATTACAAGAAGGAACTGGTGGGGGAACGCATCACTACCACCGCCAATCATTATTCTTATTTGAAAATTTCGGAGGGCTGTGACCGACCTTGTTCATTTTGTGCCATCCCTATTATGCGAGGAGGACATAAGTCCAAGCCAATTGAGCAATTGGTGTTAGAGGCGAAGAACCTGGCAAGAAATGGTACGAAGGAATTACTAATAATCGCTCAGGACAGCACCTATTATGGTCTTGACTTGTATAAGGATCGCAAACTGGCTGAGTTGCTACGTCACCTCTCTGATGTTGAGGGGATCGATTGGATAAGACTTCATTATGCATTTCCAACTGGTTTTCCAGAAGATGTACTGGACGTGATGCGGGAGCGATCCAATATCTGCAACTACCTTGATATTCCGTTACAACATGCCTCAAGCAATATGCTCAAGCTTATGAGAAGAGGCACTACAAGGGAGAAAACAGAAAGGCTTTTAGATATGATGCGATCAAAAGTCCCGGATATTGCCATCAGAACCACCCTAATAGCGGGTCATCCAGGGGAAACTGAAGCTGATTTTCAGGAAATGATGGATTTTGTGGAAAAGAATCGATTTGAAAGGCTCGGGATCTTCACCTATTCACATGAAGAAAAGACGCATTCATATACCATGGACGACAATGTGCCAGAAGAGGTTAAACAAGATCGTGCCAATGCCGTAATGGAACTACAGGAATCAATTTCTGACGAAATCAATCAATCCAAGGTGGGTAAAACGTTCAAAGTGTTAGTTGACAAAAAAGAAGGGGACCATTACTTTGGAAGGACAGAACACGATTCTCCGGAAGTAGATAACGAAGTAATACTTTCCGCTGAAAACTATTTGAGAGTTGGTGACTTTATAGATGCAGAAATAACAAGTGCCACTCCGTTTGACCTTGAAGCCCAACCGAAATGATGCTACTCGTCTGTTGCGGGTAATTTCGACTAACCGCATACATGAAAACTGACAAGATTTCTTTTAGAGACACTAACTCCTTTTCCAAAGTCTTTCTGGATTACATAGAAAACGAAGAGAATCTGAAGCCTTTTTACGGCGAAAGACCAGATAAAGAAGGGTTTTTAAAGACTTTAAAATCCAGGAAATTTGAAGACAGCAAAAGAAAAATCCTGAAGGAAGCACTCGATGATCAATATGGGTCTTTGGCCATATCTGATACTATCAAGCAAAATCTCGTATTACTTGAGGATTCAAAAACGTTTACCCTCACGACTGGTCACCAACTCAACATATTCACCGGGCCTCTTTATTTCATCTATAAGATAGCTACAGTGGTAAATGCGGCTAAGGCCTTAAGAAAGGCCTATCCGGAATACAATTTTGTGCCGGTTTACTGGATGGCCACCGAAGATCATGATTTTGACGAGATTTCATATTTCCACCTTGGAGATAAGAAATATCGATGGGAAACTGATCAGGCTGGGGCAGTCGGTCGATTCCAAACCAATGGCTTATCCAAACTAGTAGATGAAATACCAGAGGAGCTTCCATTTTTCCCCAAGGCTTATAAAGAAAATGATAAGCTGGCAGATGCCTGCAGATGTTATGTATCAGAAATCTTCGCCGACGAAGGTGTCGTAGTAGTGGATGGGGATGATCATGCTCTCAAATCTCTCTTTGCTCCCATTATCAAAGAGGAAATTTTGGACCCAAAAGCAGCAGGTTTAGTAGAAAAGACCAATAAGGAGTTATCAGCCATTGGATATACTTCACAGGCGTTTATCAGGGATATAAACTTTTTCCATTTAGGTGAAAACTACCGGGAGCGAATAATAGCGAATGAGGACGAGACCTTTGGCTTATCAGAATCTGAGAAAAGCTTCTCCCTGGAAGAAATAACTGCTGAAATAGAATCAAAACCCGAGCAATTTAGCCCGAATGTCATTTTACGGCCACTTTATCAAGAGGTCATTCTTCCAAATATTGGCTACACAGGAGGCCCGGCTGAGGTCGCCTATTGGCTCCAATTAAAGTCGGTTTTTGACTATTACAAAGTTGACTTTCCTGTTTTGCTTCCACGTTCTTTCGGGTTATACATACCCAGGAATACCGCCAGGAAAATAGAGAAAAATAGTTTTGAATTGGCCGAGCTATTCCACTCTGAGCAAGACCTAAAGAAAAAAGTACTTGACAGGATAGGTGAAGATTATTCATTGGCCACAAAGGCTGAGCAATTTCATGACCTGTGGGAAGAAATAAGAAATCTTGCAGGAGGAATTGATCCAACCTTATTCCCTCACGCTGAGGCTGAAAAGGTTCGGATTGAAAAAAGAATAGATCACCTGGAAGGCAAAATGCGAAAAGCAGTCGAACGAAAGAATTCCGACGCCATGAATCAAATAGAAGACATAAAGCAGGTGATTTCTCCTAATGGCAATTTGCAAGAACGGCATGACAACTTTCTTACCTATTATTTCTCAAACAAGAATTTTGTAAACGAGGTGTTAGAAGCTTTTGACCCATTCGACCTACGCTTCCATATCATGTGGGAGGAATGAATCCCAAGGACCTCATTAGAAGCCTGGTCCTTACAAATAGGAAGTTACTGTCAGATGCTTTCATTAAAGAAAAGAGCCAGCTGATAGCAAGACAGGTAGGCAAATTTTTTGAAGAACAAAACGCTATCCGCCGAATCCATATTTTTTTACCCATCAAAAGGAACCGGGAAGTAGACACTTGGAAAGTCATTCATGGGTTAGGTAAAAGTTATGAACTCGTAGCATCCAAGACTGATTTCAAGCATCACCAAATGCAACACTTTGAAATCAATGAGGACACCAAATTCGTTTCTGATAAGATGGGTATCCCTACTCCCATAAATGGCATAGAAACGTCCATAGATGATATTGATTTGGTGTTAATACCACTACTAGCAGCAGATTTACAAGGAAACAGAATCGGTTACGGTCAAGGATATTACGATCAATTGATATCCCAACTTCCTCCTGGAGTACTCAAAGTGGGTCTCAATATGACCGGATTATTTGATCACTTTCCCTTCATGGAACCTCATGATCAAAAATTAGATTATTGTATTACGCCATATCAAATTATAGATTGCAAGCATGTCTGACACATTGGATGTATTGATAGTAGGGGCTGGGCCTATAGGGTTAGCAGCAGGTATTGAAGCTGAAAAGGCAGGCTTGGATTACGTGATAATCGACAAGGGGTGTCTGGTGAACTCGCTTTACAACTACCCTCAAAACATGACCTTTTTCTCTACAAGCGACAGGTTAGAAATCGGAGAGGTGCCCTTTATATCTCATAACCCAAAGCCCACACGATCAGAGTCCCTGGAATACTATCGTCGTGTTGCTAGTGCGTGGAAGCTAAAAGTGAATCTTTACGAAAGAGTAGAGGCGGTTAACAGGGAAGAGATCTACACTATCCAGACGAACAAAAGAAACTATCGAGCTCGTAACATCATCTTAGCTACTGGCTTCTACGATCTACCCTATTTACTAAATGTGCCAGGAGAAGACCTTCCTAAGGTCAAACACTACTATGATGAGCCTCATCCTTATTTTGCTATGAAAATAGTGGTAGTGGGGGCTGCCAACTCCGCCGTGGATGTGGCATTGGAAACTTTTAGGAAGGGGGCCAAAGAGGTCACTATGGTTGTGCGAGAAGAAGAAATTCAGCCAAGCGTAAAGTACTGGGTCAGGCCGGATGTGATCAATAGGATAAAAGAAGGAACAATTAAAGCATATTTCCAGAGTCAAATCACGGAGATACGAGAGCACGAAATCGATATCTCAACATCAGATGGGCCAATAACACTTGAAAATGATTTTGTATTGGCCATGACAGGCTATCAGCCTGATTTTACTTTCCTGAAGTCTATGGGAATAGAAATTGGCTCCGACGAATACATGACGCCAGCTTACAATCCCGAAACGATGGAGACCAATGTAGAGGGTGTCTTTCTTGCTGGAGTAATTTGTGGTGGACTCAAAACCAACAAATGGTTCATAGAGAACTCCAGAGAGCATGCCTACAAAATCATTGACGTCCTTAAATCAAGAATTACCCAGGCAGTTTGACTTACTTTAGCATGGAGTCGGGCGAGACACCATAGCGTTTCTGGAACTGTGAGCTGAAATAAGTAGCATTTGAGATGCCAATAGACCTGGCCGCCTCAGAAAGACTCTTCACCTGGCCCTTACTAAGAATTTCATAAGCGTATTCGTATCGAAGACTTTTGATGTAATCAAGTGGAGTTTTACCAGTAAGGGTCTTGATCATACGATAGGCACTTCTTTCAGCCGTGCACAGCTCATCCGCTATTAAGGCTACCGAAAGCTTAGGGTCTCCAATATGTTGCAGGATCACATTCTTCAACTTAATTAGAAGGTCCTTTTCAATCTGACTTTTGTGTGTATGTCCTATATCCTGGAAGGCATTCCAGGACCTTTTGTGTTTTAAAATATTCGCTATTCGTGATGAAAGCTCTTTGGGGTTGAAGGGTTTTGTCATAAAATCCAAAGCCCCATCGTCCAGCACTTTTAGTTTATCTGACTCGGAGGTTCTGGATGATACTATCATCACTGGGATACCATTATACTTTTCCTGATTAAGGTTTTGGAGCAACTCAAAGCCATCCATCCAGGGCATCATAAGATCGGCAATTACCAAGTCATAAAAGCCCTTTTCTATCTTCTCCATGGCTATCTGACCATTCTCTGCCTCATCCGTAGCATACTCGCCACCCAGAATATCACGGATATACTCTCTAATCTCCTGATTATCATCTACGATCAGGATATTGGCTCGCTTCTCATCAATGTGTATGGTTTGCGTATCCTTTTTGGCCTTAGGTATCGGCTTTACATATGCCGTGGTATTTACAGGTACATCTTCCTCCACTTCATGGTCCAGATTGAACGGTATTGATATAAAGAAACATGTCCCCTCATGGGTCAAACTGTCTGCCATGATAGATCCTCCGTGCAACAAAGTAATCTCTTTAGTCAACTCAAGGCCAATCCCCATTCCCTTGACATTGCTCCTTCCAACACTCTGCTGTCCACGATAAAACCTATCGAAAAGGTGTGGTAGTACATCATGAGAAATCGCTTCTCCAGTATTATAGACACAAATGGTAAATTCCGACTTCTTGATATTGGATTGCAAAATCACCAGAATCTTACCATTCTCAGGTGTGTACTGAAGCGCATTATTCAGGATATTGAAAATCACCCTAGAAAATTGATGGCGATCCAATATAACTTCCTGCTTAGGCCCCGCATCACTTTTAAAGCTTAGGGACTTTCCTTCCGCCTCAGCCTTCGCCTTGAATAAGTCTACAATTTCGTCGATGTAGCTCTGGAGATGCACTTTCTCCATTGAAAGTTTCAGCTTGCCTTTCTCTAAAAGACTGAGGTCATTCAATTGATTATTAAGCGCTCTGATGAGCTGGAGATTTCGTTGCAGCTTCTCAAAATCCGCTTCAGACTTAGAGCTTAGGTATGTATCTTCATCTTCTAAGATTCTTAAGACATAGCCCTCAATAAGCATCAAAGGTGTGCGGAGATCGTGATTCACATTTTCATAGAACCTGCTTTTTAACTCATCGAGCTCTTCCAAGTGCTTGATATAGCTCTCCGGATTATCTGCGGCGATCTGTTTATCCTTTTGGTCTTCTGCCATGGTTCAACCCTTACCCTTCGTCACAATGGTAATTTACTATGAAAAAAATGTATTATTTCTATGAAAGGACAAGCAAGACTATATCCAAGGAATTAATTTATTATGAATTTTCAATTTTTAAGAGTTTCAAGTGAACTATTCTGCTAGAAATCCGTCCTATTTCCGAGTTAAATAATAATCCTTCTCCAAAGAATTCACGATTTCTTTTTTCAAACCCTCAACTTGCCTCAAACAAAATGCTTAAATATTTAAGGGCCCCCTTAATTATCGCAATGATAATTATTGGAAAATCAGTTTCCGCCCAGGAAAATTTCACTATCAGTGGCTACATAAAAGATGGCTCCAACGGAGAGACGCTAATTGGCGCGACTGTCTATATCCAAGAAATCGATGGAGGGGTAGTCTCAAATGTATATGGATTCTACTCAGTCACTTTACCTGCAGGCGATTACACACTGGAGTACCGGTACATAGGTTTTGAGGACCAAACAATACAGGTGAATCTGAATGAAAATACTCGACAAGATATCGAGATGGGTGAGGCCAGTGAGCTATTGGCCGAAGTGGTTGTGACTGCCGAGAAGGAGGATGCCAATGTATCAGAAATTGAAATGTCCACTGTGGAGCTGGATATCAAGACCATCCAAAAGATCCCGGCATTTCTTGGAGAGATAGATGTTGTCAAAAGTTTACAACTATTGCCTGGTGTCAGCAGCGTAGGAGAAGGGGCTTCCGGATTCAATGTAAGAGGTGGTAGTGTAGGACAAAACCTTGTTTTACTGGACGAGGCTCCAGTGTATAATTCTTCTCACCTTCTTGGGTTCTTCTCGGTATTCAACCCCGACGCTGTAAAGGACGTCAAGCTCTACAAAGGCGGTATCCCTGCAAGATACGGAGGTCGAATCTCTTCTATTCTGGACATCAGGATGAAAGAAGGTAACTCCAAGGAATATGAGGTCAATGGAGGAATCAGTACCATTTTCAGTAGACTGGCTGTAGAAGGTCCTATCGTGAAGGACAAGGCCTCCTTCATTGTCGCAGGCAGAAGATCTTATGCCGATGTTCTGGCAAAAGCCTTCACCGATGTACTTGATGACGGTGCAGCACTTAATTTCTACGACCTGACATTAAAAACTAACTACAATATCAATGATAAGAATAGGATATATCTATCAGGATACCTGGGGAGAGATGTATTCAAGTTTGATGAGCGACAAGGCTTTTCCTGGGGGAACCGAACAACCACATTCCGATGGAATCACCTCTATACCGACAGGCTGTTTTCAAACCTTACCGTTTTCTATTCAGATTATGATTACGAGCTGAGTTTTGGTGAAAACGATAGAGACAAGTTCGATTGGGAATCAAGGATTCGGACTTACAATATCAAGCCGGAGTTCACATATTTCCTCAACACCAACAATGAAATAACTTTTGGCGGTGACATATTACTCTATCGATTCAAACCGGCCGATGCAGTAGGGGTAAGTGATGGCGAAGCCACTGACATCAGTCTGGACGAAAAAAAGGCTTTGGAATCTTCCTTATACCTCGGAAATCAGCAAACGCTGACTCCTCAAATCAGTATGCAATATGGTCTGCGTTTTAGCAACTACACCTACCTGGGGGATGCTACAGTTTATAACTTTAATGATACCATACCAGGCACGAGAAGGACGGTAGTCTCCTCAAGACAAGCAGACAACTTTGAAAACATAGAGTCGTATAGAAACCTCGAGCCACGGTTCTCAATTAAATATCAATTCGAACCCACCACCTCACTAAAAGGTAGCTACAACTTCACCTCTCAATACATACACTTAATTTCAAACACCACTGCAAGCAACCCACTTGATGTGTGGACACCTAGTACTAACAACATCAAGCCTCAAACCGGGCAGCAAGTAGCGCTTGGTATTTTCAAAAACTTCGGCGGCAATAAGTATGAAACCTCAGTAGAGGTATACTATCGATGGACCCAGAATCAGCTTGACTATATAGACGGAGCCGATTTGTTAATCAATGAATTCATAGAAGGGGACGTCTTAAGCGGCGATGGTAGAGCATACGGAATCGAATTTTACGCTAAGAAGGTTACCGGTAGGCTCAACGGCTGGGTGAGTTATACACTTGGGCGAACAGAACTTCAGGTCCCTGGAATTAACAATGGAGACTGGTACCCAACCAGATTTGATCAACTACACAATTTGAAGATTGCAGGGTTCTTCGAAATCAACGAGAGGTGGTCAGCATCGAGCAACTTCACTTACATAAGTGGAACGCCAACAACATTTCCTAATTCCAGGTTTGAAGTCCAAGGTTATGTGATTCCCTACATATCCGGAGATGTACGCAACAATCTGAGGGTCCCAGATTATCACAGGCTTGACTTTTCAGTCATCAGGGAAGGTCGAAAAGTGAAGAAAAATGGAAAAGAGCGCAAAGTACAAGATCAACTGGTCTTTACTCTTTACAATGCCTATGCACGAAGAAATCCATTCTCCATTTACTTTAGGCAAAGTGATGCTGAGCGAAATGTTGGTGACCCTATCGAAACCCAAGCACGACAGGTTTCGATTATTGGCACCTTCTTTCCTTCCATAGGTTACAACTTCCAATTCTAAGCAATCATGAAAAGATACATATACCTTCCAATTCTTGTTTTGCTATTTATCGCCTGCGACGACCAGATTGAAGCAGATCTAACTGAAATAGATCCCATCATTGTTATAGATGCATGGTTGGATGATACTGGCAGTGGGCAGATAATCTCAGTAAAAAGGTCTCAACAATATTTTGACAGCTCTCCACTTGAAGGAGTAGAAGATGCAGTTGTGACTATCACCGATGATGATGGTAATACTTACCCTTTTACTCATACAGGTCGTGGAGAATATCTTATGGTCACAGGAAGTGAGACTTTCGCGGAAATTGAGCGTGTATACAATTTGAGTGTAGTAACGCCAGAAGGCTCTTTTTTCAGTCAATCCACCATGAACCGTGTTCCGGAAATTGACAGTATCACTTTCCGCTTTGAGGAAGAGCAAGCGCCATTCATTCCGGATTCATACTTTGCAGAAGTTTGGGCTCGAGACCCGGAAGGCACAGGGGATACGTACTGGATCAAAACTTGGAAGAATGGGAATATTCTTGATGAACCCGGTGAGATAAGTATTGCCTATGATGCAGGGTTTTCTGCCGGAGGCAATGTGGACGGCTTAATTTTTATACAACCTATCCGAGATAGTGTCAACCCTTTTGATACGGATCGATCCGAGAGTTCTGAATTTGACCTTCTTCCCCCCTACCTATTTGGGGATTCCATTTATGTTGAAATCCATTCCATTTCCAATGAAGCTTTTTTCTTTTTTCAAAGAGTTCAAGTCGAATCAGGCAGAACAGGTGGATTTGCTGAACTTTTTGCTACACCATTGGCAAACGTACCAACTAATATTATCTCCGAAAATGAAAATACTTTGGTCCTAGGCTTCTTCAATGTGGCATCTGTAACTGGATTAGGTAGAACACTTGTCGACGAGTCGGATGTAAGAGAAGTACCAGAGTAAGTAAATCAGGGTTTAC